>JAQGNM010000087.1 GCA_028291845.1 Massilia sp.
CGCGCCTGGCGCGCCATGCAGGACACCGTCAACGAGCCGATCATCAGCGGCCGCCGCGCCATGGGCTGGAGCAACTGGCAGCGCGGCGAAGATTATTACGTCGAGGGCATGCTGATCTGGATCGACGTCGACACCAAGATCCGCGAAATGTCGGGCGATAAACGCTCGCTGGACGACTTCGCCCGCGCCTTTTATGGCATCGACAACGGCAGCATGCTGCCGGCGTTTTATACTTTCGATGATGTGGTCGCCGCCCTGAACAAGGTACAGGCTTTTGATTGGGGGCCATTCCTGCGCACCCGCCTGGACGGCCACGCCAAGGGCGCGCCATTGGACGGCATTGCCCGCGCCGGCTATAAACTGATCTACAAGGACACGCCGAGCGACTTTTCGAAAGCGGCCGACGACCAGGCCAAGGTGGCAAGTTTCACGTATTCGCTGGGCATGACCGTAAAAGCCGACGGCGGCATCACCGGGGTGATCTGGGACGGCGTGGCGTTTCGGGCTGGCCTTGCCGGTAACAGCAGCGTGGTTGCCGTCAACAACAAGGCGTATAAACCGGAGGTGCTGAAGGCGGCCGTCAAAGCCGCCAAAGGCAGCACCGCGCCGATCAATTTGCTGGTCAAACAGGGCAATAATTACCGCACCATCGCGCTCGATTACCACGACGGCTTGCGCTACCCGCACCTCGAGCGTATCGCCGGCACCAAAGACAGGTTCACCACCATCCTCAAGCCGCTGCCTTGATTGGCCGTCAACGGTGCGCGCCGCATCGGCGCCACCGTTGGTGTATGCTTGAATCATGACGACCGATACCGATATCCAACTGAGCGGCCCCTTCAAGGCCGTCGATTCCAGCGGCCGTAGCCACGACGTCAAGGCAGTACGCATTTACGACGAGGGTTACGGGATTATTGATGTGTTCGTGGACTTTGTGAAGCCGGTCGAACCCGGCGCCTACAAGGACAAAGTGCTGGTAAAAAACGTCATCGACCGCCTGCGCGCGCTCGGCTACGTCGGCCCCGATTTCGGCCACAGCGATCCGGGTTTGCAGGACAGCAAGCTGATCGTGCTGGAAGCGCCGGAAGAGTTCAGTAATTTTGCCAAGAACAAGGGCTGGAAAAATCTCGCCGAAGAATTCGACGACGAGTAAGGGGGTCTGGCGCTGCGCGCCTGACCCATTCCTGTCTCCGCCAGCATCCTCAATACGGATATCGGATATCGGTTTTCGTACCGAACACCGGCCCGAAGAAACTTTGCTTCTGAATTGAATGGGGTCAGGCGCGCAGCGCCAGACCCCCCTGCTGCATGCCCCCCGCCTCACCCGAACAACCCATGCAAATACCACCGCGGCTCGCTATCAGCCGCCGCGCCCACAATCCTCTCCCGATACACCCAGTAGTGCGCATTATCCAGCCCCTCGGCAATAAAATAATCGCGCGTTTGCGACTGCCCCCACCAGCCCGCCTCGATGCGCTCCGGCGTCGACGCCATTTTTAATGGCGAACCATAAAACGGCCGGTGATTGCGCATCAACAGGGCGATCGGCTTGGCCAGCAGCCAGCTGGGGCGCGGCAGGCTGAGGACGTCGGGCGGCAGTTGCGCCGCGCGCGCCGCCGCCTTGATGTGCTTGCCAACCGGCACCCAGAGATTGGCCAGTTCGGGCCGATAGTCCGCTTGCGGCGCCGCCTGCAGCACGTTGTCGGGGCCCAGCCGCGCCACCAGCAATTCGAGCATGCGCACTTGATCCTGCTCGCTGCCGCCCGGTTCGGGAAACAGCGATTCGCTGGGCGGCGCCATCGCCTGTACCTGCAGCGCCTGCAGGCACAGGCCGATCACCGGCGCCGTCAATGCCACCTTGCCGAGCCGTTCGCGCAGCAGGCGTACCAGGTGTTCTTCGCGCCAGGTCGGTTCGGCCAGCGCGATGTCGATCGGTGTCGGCGGGCAGGCCACCCTGCCCCGCTCGTGTTCGAGCAGCAGGGTGATGCGTTCGACGGCGAGCTGGTGGGCGCACAGCCAGCCGGTCAGTTGCACCAGCAGGCGGCAGCTGCCGGTCAGCAAGGCTTCGGCGTTTTCCACCCGGTCGAACAGTTCCAGCTTGGCCGTAAATGTGGTGGGCGCTTCAATCCAGTCGAACAGTTCGGGCGTCAAGCCGTAGGCGGCGTCGAGCACGTCGAGCAGCGGCCGCCCGCAGCGCCGCTGCAGACCCGGCCGCGGCAGGCGCCGCATGTCGGCCAGGCTGAAGCAGCCGATACCTTCGAACCAGGCGGCAAACGGCCGCGCCGGCGGCAGCAATGCCGTGGGCAGGCGGTCGAGGCGGCGTTCGAGCGAGGCCATGCGCAGGCTGCGTGGACGCTTGCCGCCGTGCCGCGCCAGCAGCCAGGCGCCGCGCGCGGTCGGCGCGCAACTGAGGGATGCGGTAAACCCCAAGGTGCGCAAGTTGGCGCGGATTTGCCGGCACAGGGAAGCGATGCCGCCGAACAGGCGCAAGCTGGCGCCGATGTCGATCAACAAGGTCGATTCCTCGGCCTGGGCCACCAGCGGCGTGTATTGCAACAGCGCCATGGCGACGGCGTTGAGGGCTTCGGCCTCGCGCTCGGGCGCGCGGTCGAACAGGCGGGCGTCGGGGGCCAGCATCAGCACGCCGCCGCGGCGCAAACCGGCCTGGACGCCGGCGGCGCGCGCCAGGGGTGACATCGCCAGCACCCGTTCCTGCTCGAGCACAACGACGACATTGGGACTCGCGCCCGACTCACTGGACCAGTTCGGGCAAAACACTTCGAGCGGTAACTGGGGCAGGTAGAGGCCGATCCAAAGTCGCATGGCGCTGCAGTAAAGAAGGAGTGAGGGGCAGGAACAGCGGCGCTTCGCGCAGCGGTCCCCGGCGTTTGACGAATTCGATGCTGACCCCGCCGGCGGCGGGCCGCAGCGACAGGCGCAGGGGCGCGGGCGAGCTGTCCTGGGCGGCGGCCAGCGGGCGCAACATGAAAAACAGCGATTCTCCGCTCTGGGCGGCCAGGTGCAGGCGGCGCAGGGTTTCGCCGCGCGCATGGTTTTGCCAGAACAGCACGGCGCCGCAACTGCCGCTGCGCAGCACCTGTTCGGCCGCCCACAGGGCGTCGCTGCTGCGGCTGGCGCGAATCCAGATCAATTGCGAGGGAGATATCCCCAGCGCGGCCAGCGCCAGCGCTTGCGGCGGATGGGGCGGCTGCAGCAGCACGATGCGGCGCCCCGCGGCGTGCAGCAAGGCCGGGCGCAGCAGGCGCAGTTCGCCGATGCCGGGTTGCTGGAGCATCAGATCGATGAGGGTGCCAGTGGGCCAGCCGCCGCCGGGCAACTGGGCCGACAGCACGGGGTGGCCGGTATCGATACAACGGGCGGTGGAATGGGCCAGCTGCGAGGCCAGCCATAATGAAGGGTGCAGCGATTCCGGCAGGGGCCGCGATTGATGCGGCTGTTGTTGTTGAAATAACATAGAAGGGGCTCCCAAAACTACTGTATGAATACACAGTACTATTGAGATTCCAGTTTGGCAAGAGCGATTCGCCGAACCACAGTGCGAACCCGTTTTTGTTCGGATAACGGTGTGCCCGATTGCAAAATTGCTCACCTTGCGCGAGCGCTCTCATGGCGCCGTGGGCGCCGCAAAATGCGAGTGGTCACTTCGGCCATGGCCCATGCACCATACCGGGCCGCAGCGCCCTGCGGCCCCCTGCAATAGCGGCCCGCAAGGTGTCGAAAAATGAAATAATGGTGCCAGCTCATCCTTGGAACCGCCATGCCCTTCACCGAATTTTCCACGCCCCTGTTTTCCGTATTCGCTTTCACCCTGTCGGCCCGCTGATGGACAGCATGCAACTGGCCGGCGCCATCATCTTCGCCATCGCCCTGCTCCACACCTTCGCCGCCAAGAGCTTCGAGGTGCTGGCGCGCCGCCATCCACGCCACGCCGGCCTGTTTCACCTGCTCGGTGAAGTGGAGGTGGTGTTCGGTTTCTGGGCCTTCGTGCTGGTGGCGGTGATGGCCTTGCTGACTGGCGGCAAGACGGCCATCGACTACGCCGAGTCGCGCCATTACACCGAGCCCCTGTTCGTCTTCGTGGTGATGGTGGTGGCGGCATCGAAGCCGGTCCTCGACACCATCCGCCGCCTGCTGGGACTGCTGGCGCGCTTGCTGCCGGTGCGCACCGAACTGGCGCTGGTATGGCTGTGCCTGGCCGTGGTGCCCCTGTGCGGCTCGCTGGTGACGGAGCCGGCGGCGATGACCCTGGCGGCGCTGATGCTGGCGCCCCTGGTGTTTCGCGAAAACATGCCGGAATGGCTGAAATATGGGGCCTTGGGCGTGTTGTTCGTCAACGTCTCGATCGGCGGCACCCTGACCGCCTATGCCGCCCCGCCGGTGCTGATGGTGGCAGGCCCCTGGCAGTGGGACAGCGCCTTCATGGCCGCGACCTTCGGCTGGAAGGCGGCGCTGGCGGTGGCGTTCAATGCCGGCGTCATCAGCTTCATGCTGCGCCGCCATTTGTCGCCGCCCGCCGCCAACGATGACGGCGTCGCGGCGCCGTCGATCCCTCTGCCGGTAGCCCTGATACACATCGGTTTTCTCGCCGCGGTGGTGCTGCTGGCCCATCATCCGGTGCTGTTTCTCGGCTTGTTTTTACTCTTCCTCGGCTTCACCCAGGCCTACCAGCGCTATCAGGATCCGCTGATTTTAAAAGAAGGTTTATTGGTCGGCTTTTTCCTGGCCGGCCTGGTGGTGCTGGGCGGCCTGCAGCAGTGGTGGCTGCAGCCGATTGTCGCCAGCCTGGGGCCGACCGCCCTGTTCTTCGGCGCCCTCGGCCTGACCGCCGTCACCGACAACGCCGCCCTCACCTACCTCGGTTCGCTCATCAATGGTCTGGGCGACCATGAAAAATACATGCTGATGGCCGGCGCCGTGGCCGGCGGCGGTCTCACCGTCATCGCCAACGCCCCCAATCCGGCCGGCGTCGCCCTGCTGCGGCGCGGATTCAAGGATGAATCGGTGGGGGTCGGCGGCCTGCTGCTGGGGGCCACCCTGCCGACCTGCATGGCGGCGCTGATGTTTCTTATATGAGGGCGTGGCGCGAGAAAAAATCGAGAAACAGCTTGCTGGCGTCGGGACCGGCCGCCGCATTGAATTTGAAACGTTCGTCGCCGCCGCTCCAGGCGTGCTTGAGGCCGGCAATTCTCACCATCCGCAGCATCAGCTTGCGGCCCCGGTAGACATCGCGCATAAGGTGCGCCCGGGTGCGCCGGGTGGCCGCCTTTTCCGTCAGCTTTTCCACGCTTTCACCACCGAGCGCGTTCAGGTGCAAGGCCTGCCCCGCCAGCTGCATCTGGTTGACCGGGCGCACCACCGCATCGTCCTCGCCGTGGATGACCAGGGTCGGCAAATGGGCCGGTCCGCTCTGGCGCAGCAGCACCTCGGCGATGGCTTCTTCGGCGCGCGCGGCGGCGCCGTGCTGCATCACCCCGAGCGCGCCTATGCGGCTGTGGCCGGCGCCGAACACCGGACCGGAATGCATGCCGAGCGCGGCGAACAGGCCGGGAAAATTGAGGGCGACGATGTTGGCCATGGCGGCGCCGGCGGAGATGCCGCCGATGTACACCCGGCGCCGGTCGATCGGGTAAGCGGCCAGCACCGCCCGCACCACCGCGGCGATCAGCGCGGCGTCGCCGCCGCCCTGCTGGGTGGCGCGGTCGTACCACTTCCAGCAGCGTTGCGGGTGGTTGACCGCCGACTGCTGCGGATACAGCACCGCGTAGCCGGCCTTTTCGGCCGCCAGGTTCATGCGCGTGCCGTCGGCGAAATCGGCTGCGCTTTGCTCGCAGCCGTGCAGCATGACGGCCAGCGGCAGCGGCACGCCGGGCGCGGCGCTGGCGGGCAAATACAGCCAGTAGCGCATGCGCGCCGTCAGGTTGACGAAACTTAAGGAAAGCCAGGCGCCGGCGGCAGGCGTGGCCTTGACCGCGGCTTTCTTGCGCGCCTTGGGAGCAGCAGGCGGCGCCATCAACGCGCCCAGCATGCGCTGCTGCTGTCTGCCGACGCGCAGCATGGCGCCCAGCAGACTGGCGCGCCTTTTTACCATCGCAAGCGGCTCAACCGCGCCAGCAGGATCGCCGCCAGCGAGCGGGTAGACGTAGGGATATGCGTCGCGGTGGCCAGCGGGCCGGCGTTGTTGCAGCGTGCGGTGATGTGCATTGGGGTCTCCTGTTTTAGTCAGACTAAAACGGCGACGGGGGTCCTTCTGTGCGGTGGGTCGCTTTGGGTAATAACGCAACAGTTGGGTTGCGCGGCAGGGTTTGGCTGTGCTTCGCAGCGAGCATGGGACAGGCACCTGCCGGCGCCAGTCCCCCTTCTATCAACGCTGCATCGATTCCCACACCTTCTGTAAACGCTTGGCCGACACTGGCATCGGCGTCCTCAGCTCCTGGGCGTACAGCGACACCCGCAACTCTTCCAGCATCCAGCGGAATTCCGTCATCCGCGGGTCACTGTTCTTGCCGGCCTGGATTTTCGAGATCCGCAAGAACTGGCTGGCGGCGCTGGTCCATTCGGCCATCGACTTGGCGTCGCGCGCGGGGTCGCCGCGCAGCTTTTCAAGGCGCACGTTGATGGCTTTTAAATAGCGCGGGAAATGCGACAGTTGCGCGTATTCGGTCTCGGTGACGAAACGCTTGTGCACCAGGCCCTGCAGCTGCGCCTGGATGTCGGCCACCACCGGCGCCGGCAAACCCTGCAAGCGTTTCGGCAGGCCGTGGTACTCGGTCAGCACCTGCGACACCAGCCGGGCGATCTCGTTGACCAGCAGGCCAAGGCGCGACTTTCCCTCGTCCTTGCGCTTGTTGAAGGACGCCGCATCGCTTGGTAAGGGATCCTGCAGGCAGGCGATGTCGATGGCCTTGTTGATGATCTGCTCGCGCAGCTCTTCCTGCGAGCCCAGCGCCATGAACTGCATGCCCATCTGCTGCATGTTCGGCACATTCTTCTCGATGAATTTGAGCTGCTCCTTCAGCTGCAGGGCGAACAACCTGCGCAGGCCGACGCGGTGGGTGCGCGCCGCCACCGCCGGATCATCGAATACCTCGAGGTCGCAATAGGTGCCCTTGTCGACCAGCGCCGGAAAGCCGACCAGGGTCAGCTTACCTTGCGGGATTTCCAGCAACTCCGGCAATTCGCCGAAAGTCCATGCGGTCAAACCCGTGTGGGCGCCGGCGGCAGGCGGAGCAGCCGGCGCCGCGGCGGCTTTCGCCTTGCCCGGTGCGGTGACCGGCGCATTCGATGCCGCCGGCGGCGCCACTGGTGCCATGACTGCCGGCGCGGCTTCGGCCAGCTTTTGAAAACTCTGCCGCGCCTCCTTGCCAAGTTCCGCCTGCAGGGTCGACAGGTTACGGCCCATCTCCAGCTGGCGGCCATGCTCGTCGATCACCTTGAAGTTCATGAAGTGGTGCGCCGGCAGGGTCTCGATTTTAAAATCCGTGGTCAGCACATTCAAGCCGGTTTGGGTGCGGATATCGGCGATCAGGGCGTCGATCAGATCGCCCCTGCCGAACTGGCCGCTCTCCTGCATGCGCTCGCAAAAACGCGCGGCATACTCGGGCAGCGGCACGCAGTGGCGGCGCAGCTTCTGCGGCAGCGATTTCAATAGCAAATGCACCTTTTCCTTCAACATGCCCGGCACCAGCCACTCGGCGCGCTCGCGGGCGATCTGGTTCAAGGCAAACAGCGGCACCGCCAGGGTCACGCCATCGCGCACGCTGCCCGGCTCGAAGTGGTACGTCAAGGCCATCTCGATGCCGGTCACGCTCAGGTTTTCGGGAACAGCTCGGTGGTGACGCCGGCCGCCTCGTGGCGCATCAACTCTTCGCGGTTCAAGAACAGCAATTTCGGATTGTCGCGCGTGGCCTGCTTGTGCCAGGCTTCGAAGCCGGCGCCGTTGACCACGTCATGCGGGATCAGCTTGTCGTAGA
The DNA here is from genome assembly GCA_028291845.1 of Massilia sp. Taxonomy (GTDB): domain Bacteria; phylum Pseudomonadota; class Gammaproteobacteria; order Burkholderiales; family Burkholderiaceae_D; genus JAFCUW01. The sequence continues at coordinate 7,992 of JAQGNM010000087.1, forward strand.
AGGCGGCGATCAGGTGGTCGTCGACCAGCACGTCCAGGCGGCGCGATTTGTGTTCGAGGTTTTCGATTTCCTTGACCAGCTTGTGGTTGTGGGCGAAAAACGGCGAGCGCGTCTCGTAGTCGCCGCCCACCAGCGCATCCTGAATAAAAATCTGGCGCGCCTCCACCGGGTTGAAATTGCCGTAGTTGATACGGCGCTGGCTGTAGATCACCAGGCCATACAGGGTGGCGCGCTCGGACGCGGTGACCTGCGCCATGCGTTTTTCCCAGCGCGGCTCGCCCCAGGATTTTTTCAACAGGTGCGCGCCGACCCGCTCGATCCACTCCGGCGCGATGTTGGCCACGGTGCGGGCGTATAACCTCGTGGTCTCGACCAGTTCAGCCGCCATCACCCATTTGCCCGGCTTTTTGATCAGGGAAGATCCCGGCCACACGTGGAATTTGATACCGCGCGCGCCCAGGTAACCGGCGCCCGGCTCGTCCTCGCTTTTAAAACCGATGTTACCGAGCAGGCCAGTGAGCAAGGCGGTGTGCAGATTCTCGTAGGTCGCCGGCAGTTCGTTCAAGCGCCAGCCCTGTTCCTTGACGATGGTGAGCAATTGCGAGTGCACATCCCGCCACTCGCGCAGGCGCACCTGCGAGAGGAAATTGCTGCGGCAGGTTTCCATCAACTGGCGGTTGGTTTTCTTGTGCTCGATGGCTTGCTCGAACCAGCGCCAGATTTTTATATAGGTCAAAAATTCGCTCTTCTCGTCGGCGAATTTTTTGTGCGCCTCGTCGGCGGCCTGCTGGTGCTCCATCGGCCGGTCGCGCGGGTCCTGCACCGACAGGGCCGAAGCGATGATCAGCATCTCCGTCAAACAGGCATTCTCGAGGGCGGCCAGAATCATGCGGCCCACGCGCGGGTCGAGCGGCAGGCGCGCCAGCTGGTGGCCGAGCGGCGTGAGGGTGTTCGACTCGTCGACCGCGCCGACTTCCTGCAGCAACTGGTAACCGTCGGCGATGGCGCGGCCCTGCGGCGGCTCGATGAACGGAAACGTCTCGACGTCGGTCAGGTGCAACGACTTCATGCGCAGGATGACGGCGGCCAGCGAGGACCGCAAAATCTCCGGCTCGGTAAATTTCGGCCGCTGCAAAAAGTCCTGTTCTTCGTACAGGCGGATGCACACGCCGTCGGCGACGCGGCCGCAACGGCCGGCGCGCTGGTTGGCCGCCGACTGGGCGATCGGCTCGACCTGCAGCTGCTCGACCTTGTTCCTGAAACTGTAGCGCTTTACGCGCGCCAGTCCGGCGTCGACTACGTAGCGGATGCCCGGCACCGTCAGCGAGGTTTCGGCGACGTTGGTGGCCAACACGATCCGGCGCGCGTTCGAGATCTTGAATACCTTTTCCTGCTCTTCCACCGACAGGCGGGCGAACAGCGGCAAAATCTCCACATGCGGCGGATGGTGCTTGCGCAGCGCCTCGGCGCAATCGCGGATCTCGCGCTCGCCCGGCAAAAACACCAGCACGTCGCCCGACCCCAGGCGCGCCAGTTCGTCGACAGCGTCGATGACGGCGTCCATCAGGTCGCGCTTTTCGCGTGCCGCCTGGGCCTTCGGCAAGGGCTTGCCGGTGTCCGGGGCGCCGCTCAGAATCTGCTCGCGCTCGACCGGGCGGTAGCGCACTTCCACCTGGTACAGGCGGCCCGATACTTCGATCACCGGCGCCGGCTTCTCAAGGGTGCCGAAATGGCGCGCAAAGCGCTCGGCGTCGATGGTCGCCGAGGTGATGATGACTTTGAGATCGGGCCGGCGCGGCAGCAGCTGCTTCAAATACCCCAGCAGGAAATCGATGTTCAGGCTGCGCTCGTGCGCTTCGTCGATGATGATGGTGTCGTAGGCACGCAGCATCGGGTCGGTCTGGGTTTCGGCCAGCAGGATACCGTCGGTCATCAGCTTGACCGAGGCGCCCGGCTGCAGGGTGTCGGTGAAGCGCACCTTGAAGCCGACGTGCACGCCCTGCAGCGAACCGAGTTCCTGGGCGATGCGCTTGGCGGTGGACGAGGCGGCGATGCGGCGCGGCTGGGTGTGGCCAATCAAGCCTTTCTGGCCGCGGCCCAGCTCCAGGCAGATCTTCGGCAGCTGGGTGGTTTTACCGGAACCGGTTTCGCCGGAGACGATGATGACCTGGTTTTCCTGTATCGCCTTGGCGATTTCGGCGCGCCGGCCGGACACCGGCAGATCTTCTGGAAAGGTGATCGGCGGCAGCGGGGTGCGCGGCGCCTGGCGCGCTTCGCGCGCTTCACGCGGTGCACGCGCCACCGCGGCCGCGTTAGCACCGGGGACTGGCCCTGCGGGCCTGTCCCCCGCTTTAATCGCAGCAGCACCGCCCCCCGCAGCCCGCTCCCCCGCTTCAGCCGCAGGCCGCACCGGCCGCGCACGCAAAGCCTCGCTCAAGGCCGGATTGACCATCTGCGCGACCGCGTGCGGATTGGCCTGCTGCGGACGCGGCGGATGCGCGGGACGCTGCTGGCGCTCACCGCGCTCGCCGTTCGCACCGCTCTGCGGCGGGCGTGGCGCACGGCGCGGCGCCTTCGAGGTGGAAGCGGCGGCCGAACCGGCAGGCGAACGCTTGTTACTATGATCTGACATCGTTTTTACAGGTTTTTCCAGTGTTTTAATGCACTATTTCGCGCGCAAGCCGCGCAGCGAATTATAATGCGCCAAATGGAAACCTCTCACCAATTCGTCCAGTGGCTGCGCTCCGTCGCGCCTTATATCCACGCCTTCCGCGGTAAAACCTTTGTCGTCGCCTTTCCCGGTGAACTTGTGGTCGCCGGCGCCCTCACCGTGCTGGCGCAGGATCTGTCGCTGCTGGTGGCGCTGGGCATCCGCGTGGTCATCGTGCACGGCTCGCGCCCGCAGGTGGCCGAGCAGCTGGCGCTGCGTAACGTCGAAGGCCGTTTTCACAACGGCATCCGCATCACCGATACCGCCGCCCTCGAATGCGCCAAGGAAGCGGCCGGCGAACTGCGCCTCGATATCGAAGCGGCGTTCAGCCAGGGCCTGCCGAACACGCCGATGTCGAACGCGGCGATCCGCATCATCTCCGGTAACTTCGTCACCGCCCGTCCGCTGGGCGTGATCGACGGCGTCGACCTCGAACTGACCGGCATCACCCGCAAGGTGGCCGCCGAAACCATTCACCCGATCCTCGCCACCGACAGCATCGTGCTGCTGTCGCCGCTGGGCTTTTCGCCGACCGGCGAAGTGTTCAACCTGACCATGGAAGACGTCGCGGTGTCGGCGGCGATCGCCCTGCACGCCGACAAGCTCATCTTCATCAGCGAGACGCCGATGATGGTCGACGAAGGCGGCGCCGAGATCCGCGAGCTGTCCTCGCACCAGGCCGAGGCCGTGCTGCAGGCGGGCTTTTTGCCGAGCGACGCCGCCTACTATCTGAAAGAGGCGGTCAAGGCCTGCAGCAACGGCGTCGAGCGCGCCCACATCGTGCCGTTCGCCACCGACGGCTCGGCCATGCTCGAGCTGTTCACCCACGACGGCGTGGGCACCATGATCACCTACGAGAACCTCGAGAGCCTGCGCAAGGCCAACATCGACGACGTCGGCGGCATCATCAAGCTGATCGAGCCGCTCGAGGCCGACGGCACCCTGGTCAAGCGCGGCCGCGAACTGATCGAGCGCGAGATCGACAATTTCTCGGTCATCGAACACGATGGCGTGATCTTCGGCTGCGCCGCCCTGTACCCTTTCCCCGCTTCCAAGATGGCGGAGATGGCTTGCCTCACCGTCAACCCGGAAGTGCAGACCCAGGGCGACGGCGAGCGCATCCTGCGCCACATGGAAAACCGCGCCAGGGCGGCCGGCTACAACAAGCTGTTTGTGCTGACCACCCGCACCTCGCACTGGTTCCAGAAGCGCGGCTTCGTGCCGGCCAGCGTGGAAGACTTGCCGAAGGACCGGCAGAAAATGTACAACTGGCAGCGTAAATCACAGGTGTTGATCAAACCTTTATAATCACGCCTACGATTTTCTATCAGAATGAGGAAGCCATGGCCCGCACTGTTAACTGCGTCAAATTGAACAAAGAGGCCGAAGGCCTGGATTTTCCGCCCTACCCGGGCGAACTGGGCAAGCGGATCTACGAATCGGTCTCGAAGGAAGCCTGGGCCGCCTGGCTCAAGCACCAGACCATGCTGGTCAATGAGAACCGCCTGAACCTGGCCGACCTGCGCGCCCGCAAATACCTGGCCACGCAGATGGAAAAGCACTTTTTCGGCGAAGGCGCCGACGCCGCCATGGGCTACGTGCCGCCGCCGCAGTAATTTCAGCAGCAGCATAAAAAACGGCGCCTTCAAGGCGCCGTTTTTTATGGCTTTTTCCTTACGTCGCCGCCCCTCACATCGGCCGGCACTGGCGCAATTCGCAGCGCGCCATGAACACGCGCCCCGATTCGCAGACCATTTTGTAGACTTCGACCGGCCCCGGTTCGGTGACCAGACCGGCCCCTTCGCGGCTGACGCAGGCCTGCAGCTTGCCCAGCCGCTCCACCGTTACCGATGAGACGCCCTGGCGAAACGGCAGCGTTTCGATGCGCAGGCTGGCGGGGCGCTCGGCCTGCGCCACCGGCACACTGCCGAGCGCCGCCTGGCGCGTGCCGCAGCCACCGAGCGACAGCGCCACCAGCAGCGCCGCCATGGCCTTCAAAGGCCGCTTCATCGCGGCGCTCAAAACGTCAGCGTCCGCACGCCGCCGCCCGCGCCCAGCAGGCAGACATCGGCGCCGCGCAAGGCGAACAGGCCGACGGCAATGACGCCGGGGATCTGGTTGATCTCGACTTCGAGGGCCACCGGGTCGGCGATCGACAGCCCGGCGACGTCGATGATCTGGCCGCCATTGTCGGTGATGAAAGCGTCGGCGCCGCCGCTTTTCAAGCGCAGCTTCGGCTGGCCGCCCAGCGCGGCCAGGCGGCGCATGACGGCGGCGCGCGCCATCGGCAGCACTTCGACCGGCAGCGGGAATCTGCCGAGCGTGTCGACCAGCTTGGAACCGTCGGCGATGCAGACGAATTTGGCCGCCACCGAGGCGACGATTTTTTCGCGCGTGAGCGCCGCGCCGCCGCCCTTGATCATCGCGCCGGTACTGGTGATTTCATCGGCGCCGTCGACGTAGACGGCGATCGCATCGACCTCGTTGAGGTCATGCACTTCGATGCCGTGGCCGCGCAGGCGCGCCGCCGTCGCTTCGGACGACGCCACCGCGCCCTTGATGCGGTGCTTGATCTTGGCCAGTTCATCGATGAAGAAATTGGCGGTCGAGCCGGTGCCCACGCCGATGATTTCGCCGTCGACCACGTAGGCGATGGCGGCGGCGGCAACCGCCTGTTTGAGTTCGTCCTGGGTCATGGTGGTGTCTTTGGTAAGTATGGGAAAAGGCTGGCGGAAAAGCTGAAACACGCACCATTTTAGCGGATCGACCGTGATCGATCGACATCGCAAATCCGGAAAACTTTGTCCTGAGGCAATCGCGGACCCGCGCCAGCGCAAACCAAGTTACTTTTGGGAAAAATTATCCGCGCCGCCGTGGCAGAATTCCTTAGCTCATTTTCACTACAGGAATTCGCCATGTCCCCTGCCAAGACCGTCCTGGTTGTCGACGACAGCCGCGTTTCCCGCCTGCTGGCGCGTCAGTTCATCCTCACGCGCCGTTGTTTCTGGCACGTCGAGGAAGCCGCCAGCGGCGAAGAAGCGATCGACAAGGTGCAAGCGAAGCGCCCCGATCTGATCCTGCTCGACGTCAACATGCCCGGCATGGGCGGGTTGGCCGCCGCCAGCCGGCTGCGCGAACTGTGCCCGCACGCGCACATCTCGCTGGTGACGGCCAATGTGCAGATGGCGACCCGGCGCCGCGCCGCCGAACTGGGCCTGGGCTTTCTGGCCAAGCCGATGACGGAGCAGCGCATCGGCGCCCTGCTCGACGCCCTGGGCTGATGGAGACGCGCGTGTCGACCGTGCCGTCGCTGAACGCGCTGCAGCACGACGCCCTCGTCGAACTATTCAATATCGGCGTCGGCCAGGCCGCCTGCGCGCTCTCCGAGATCGTCGGCGACGAAGTGACGATGGCGGTGCCGACCATCCGCTTTCTCGACCGCGCCGCCGCTGCCGCCGTGATGGGCAGCGAGATGCGCGTGTGCGGTGTGCGCCAGCATTACGAAGGCGGCCTGCGCACCGAGGCCATCGTCATGTTCGCTGAAGACAAAAGCCTCGACATCGTGCGCCTGATGGTGGGCGACGCGGTGCCGTTCGACGAGCTGACGGCAATGGAGCAGGAAGCGATGGGGGAGATCGGCAACATCGTCCTCAACTCCTGCGTCGGCACCCTGGCCAACCTGTTCGAGCGCGAGCTGCGCGGCTCGCTGCCGGTGGTGCAGATCGCCAGCAGCGCCGCCATCCTCGGCGCCGCTGCCGCGGGTGACGCCGAGGATGGCAACCCCATCGTGCTGATGCTGCACATCGACCTGGCGCTCGAAGCGCACCGCATCCATGGCTTCATCGCCTTCGTGCTCGACATGCAGGCGCTGGGCGAGCTGTGTGCGCTGGTCGACGCCTGGCTGGCGCGCCTGCACCCGGGAAGCTGAGATGGCGTCCCCCGTGATCGGCCCTGTCGGCGGTGGCGGCGCCGGCCTGCTCGCCAGCGTCATCGAAGCGCTCGATGTCGGCGCCGTGGTCGTCGACCGCCAGTGCCGCGTGCTGTTGTGGAACGGCTGGATGGGCCGCCACAGCGGCCGCGACGCCGCCAGCGCCATCGGCCGCGATTTGTTTGCGCTGTTTCCCGAGCAGGCCGGACGGCGGCTGGAGGCGGCCGTGCGCCAGGCCTTGCGCGACAATTTCCCCGCCCTGCTGTCGCAATCGCTGCACAAGGCGCCGCTGCCGCTGTTCGCCGACCGCGCCGCGCGCGAAGGCGGCTGCCGCATGCGCCAGGCGATCGCGGTGACGCCTTTCGATGTCGTCGACGGCGCCGGCGCGGGCAGCGAGCGGCTTTGCCTGATCCAGGTGAACGATGTCAGCGCCGCCGTACTGCGCGAAAAACTGTTGCGCACCCATGCGCTGGCCCTGCGCGAGCAATCGATTTCGGATGGCCTGACCGGCATCGCCAACCGCCGCCACTTCGACCACAGCATCGACAAGGAGGTGCGGCGCGCGCGCCGCTCCGGCAAGCCCTTGTCGATGCTGATGATCGACATCGATCACTTCAAGGCCTACAACGACCAGTACGGCCATCAGCGCGGCGACGACACCCTGATCAAGGTCGCCGGCGCGCTGGCCGCCCGCTTGCAGCGTCCGCTGGAACTGCTGGCCCGTTACGGCGGCGAAGAGTTCGCCGTGATCCTGCCTGAGACCGTCCCGCAACAGGCGCTGCAGGTGGCCGAGGCGCTGCGCCAGCTGGTGGCGCGGCTGGCGATCGCCCACGGCGCCGGCGCGGCCGGCGCGCGCGTCACCATCAGCGTCGGCGCGGCCACCTGGAGCCGGCCCTTGCAGGCATGGGGCCAGGGCCAGGACCAAAACCAGGCCGAATCCGCCCGCCTGATCGGCGCCGCCGACCGCGCGCTGTACGCCGCCAAGCGCGCCGGGCGCGACCGCGTGATGTACGATGAGCCAGTTTGACCATTGCGCAGCAGCGCCACCGCCATGCCGATTTCACTCACCCGCGCCAGCCTGGCGCGGCTGCTTCCGCGTTGGCGTGTGCGTCTGCGTTTGCGTGTGTTTGCCGGCCGGCGCGGCCGACCTCGCGCTGCGCTTCGACAGCGTCACGCCCGCTAGTCCGAGCTGGATGTGCTGGGATTTTTGAGACTCGTATTCAAGCTGCCAGCCAATTGACAGGCGCGGCTGCGGCTACGCGCTCTCCACCGGGTCGGCGCCACCGTGCCGTGAGCGGCGGATCGAAACATATGCATGTTGCAACATTTTAATATTTACCTCACACTGCTTCGCATCCGCCTTTTCGAAAGTCCCTCTTTGAAAACCGTCCTTTCCCTGCTGTTGCTCGCCGCCCTCTCCGCGCAAGCCGGCGCCAGCGATTACACGCCCTTGATGAAAGCGCGCAAGTTTGCCGACGCCGAGCGGCTCGCCAACAGCCGCCTGGAGAAGGAGCCGGCGAATGCCGAGGCGCTGGCGGCCAAGGTCGATGCGATCGTGCAGAGCGGCAATCAAAGCCGCTCCGAGGAAGCGGCAAAACTGGGCGAACAATGCGTGGCTGCGCACCCGCAGGTGGCGCTGTGCCACCTGGCGCTGGGTAATGCGCTCGGCGCCAAGGCGCTTGCCAACGGCATCATGTCGGCGCTCGGCTATGCCGGCACCATCCGCGACGCTTTCAAAAAGGCGGTGGAACTCGATCCGCACAATATCGATGCGCGCATGGCATTGATGAGTTACTACCTGCAGGCGCCGGCCATCGTCGGCGGCGGCAGCGGCAAGGCGCGCGCCCTGGCGGCGCAGACGGCGACGCTCAATCCGGAGGCGGCCAAGCTGATGCACGCGCAGCTCGAAGCCGATGCCGACAGGCTGAGCGCCGCCGAAGGGGCGGTGCTGGCGATGCCGGTCAGCGCCAACGACGCCATCGCCGACGGCCAGGGCGATCTGCTGGCGGCCATCGGCAACCAGCACATGAAAGAAAAGCGCGTCGCCGACGCCGAGCGGGTGCTGCGCGAAGCCGTCAAGCGCTTTCCCGACAACGTCACGGCGCTGTACGCGATGGCGCGCCTGCAGCAGGAACAGGGCAAGCATCGCGACGCCGCGGCCGGCTTCGAGCAGGTGCTGGCCAAAGCGCCGCGCGCCGGCGCCTGGTACCGCCTCGGGCAATCGCAGCAGGCGCTGGGCGAGAAGACCAAGTCGGCCAATGCCTACGCCCAGGCCCTGGCGGCGGACGGCGGCCTGTCGAAGGCAATGCGCGCCGATGCCGAAACTCAACTCAAGACGGTGAGAAATTGATTCGATACTGATTCATTGAGCGCTGCCAAGGCTGAGGCCAGCGGCACGTTTTACCATGGCGCTGGCGCTTTTGCCTTTCGTTAACAGGTGGCGATCATGTGCGGAATCAGCGGCATCATCAACAAAGATGGCTCCGCCGTCGATCCCGGCGCCATCCGCGCCATTACCGACCTGGTGGCCCATCGCGGCCCCGACGGCGAGGGTTTCTATTTTGGCGGCAGCTTCGCCTTCGGCCACCGGCGCCTGGCCATCATCGACGTCTCCGCCGCCGGCAAGCAGCCGATGGCCTACCTGGACCGCTACGTCATCACCTACAACGGCGAGGTCTACAACTTCATCGAAGTGAGGGAGCGCCTGGCGCGTTGCGGCTACCGCTTCGCCTCCAACACCGACACCGAAGTGATCCTGGCCGCCTACGACAAATGGGGCCAGGACTGCGTCGATCACTTCAACGGCATGTGGGCGTTCGCCATTTACGACATCGAACGGCGCCTGATTTTCTGCTCGCGCGACCGCTTCGGCGTCAAGCCGTTCTATTATTCCGACCGCCTCGACCGCTTCGTGTTCGGCTCCGAGATCAAACAGGTGCTGCTGGGCGCCGGCGGGGCGGCGGTGGCCAACATGGCGGTGCTGCGCGATTTTCTCGTCGAGGGCCTGCACGACCACACCAGCGCCACCTTCTTCGAAGGGGTGAAATCGCTCAAGGCCGGCCACAAGCTGGTGTACCGCCTCGATGACCATACCATGGTCGAGACGCGCTGGTACACCTTGCCGACCCGCGAGGAACTGCCGCGCATGAGCGCGCATGCCGCCACCACCCGCTTTCTGCAAGACTTGAAACAATCGATCCGCTACCGCCTGCGCTCGGACGTCAAGGTCGGCACCTGCCTCTCGGGCGGCCTGGACAGCTCGAGCATCGCCAGCCTGTCGGCGCCCATGTACAGCGCCGCCAGCGGGCAGCCGTTCCAGGCGATTCATGCGCGCGCCAGCGAAGCGGCGATCGACGAAAGCGGCCACGCGCGCACGGTGGCCGACGCCAACGGCATCGAGCTGTGTATCGTCGAGCCGACCCTGGCCGATTTCGCCGGCGCCGTCGACGACGTCACCCGCTGCCAGGAGGAGCCGTTCGCCGCGCCGTCGATCTTCATGCAGTTTTTTGTTTTCAAAAAAGCGCGCGAGATCGGCTGCAAGGTGATGCTCGACGGCCAGGGCGGCGACGAGATCCTGCTCGGCTACGAGCGTTACTACGCAGCTCACCTGCAATCGCTGGCGCGACTGGCGGCGGCGCGCGAGCTGTGGGCGATTCACCGTCACGGCAACGGCGGCTTCATCAATGTGGTGGCGCGGCTGGCGTATTTTTCGCTCGCCTGGGTGCGCATCGGCGCCCTGCGCCGCCGCCATGGCTTCCTCAAGGACTGCTATCTGACGGATTTTCCCAACATCCGCGCGCTGGCCGCGGCCACCGCCGACGTGCGCAGCATGCAGCGGCTGGAAATCGAGTCGTTCCAGCTGCCGCACCTGCTGCGCTACGAGGACCGCAATTCGATGTACCACTCGGTCGAGGCGCGCCTGCCATTCCTCGACTACCGGCTGGTGGAAACCTGCTACGGCATCGACACCAGCCTGAAAATCCACCGCGGCTGGACCAAGCACATTTTACGGGTCGCCATGCGCGGCCTGGCGCCCGCCTCGATCCTGTGGCGCGTCAACAAGCTCGGTTTCGAGGCGCCGACCGGCACCTGGATCGGCGCCATGCGCGCCAGCATGGAAACGGCGATCCGCGGCTCGGTCCTGATCGAGCGCATGTGCAAGCGCGAGATCGACCTGGCGCGCCTCGACAGCGCCACCCTGTGGAAGCTGTTCAGCATCGCCAAATGGGAAAGCGCCTACGCGGTGCAGCCGGCCGCCGCAGCAAGCGAATGAACGATCAGCGTCCGCGCGCCTTGCCGCGCGCGGACGGCGGCGCGTCAGGGGCGCAGGCGGCCGCCGAGCGCGCCGCGGCGCCCAGCATCTTGACGGCATTGCTGCCGTCGGCCTTGCGCGCCAGGCAAAAGCGGCCGACATACGATTTCGGCAGATCCGGTTTCGGCCCATCCGGCGCGTCGCCGGGACGCACCTCGATCACCACTTCGTACAGCTTGCCCGCTTCGAGCAGTTCGGCGTTTTCCTGCGGCAGCGACGGCACCCGTCCCGCATACGGAATACACATGCTGAACATCAGCGGGAAGGTGCGTGCGGGCGGCATCGCCATCGCCCACATGGTCGCGCGCCGCCCGGCCGGCACCGCCGACACCCTGATGGCCTGGAAGCTGGGCGCGCCGGTGCGGCGCTCCTCGCGCTCGGCGATGGTAAAACAGGGCACGCCGCCATTCGATTCGCGCACCTCGGCCTCGCCCGTGCGTACGGCGGCCGGCTGCGCCGGCAAGGCGCCAAGCGCCAGGCTCAGGCCGACAAGGGCGCGGATGCAAACTCGAAGGAACATGGTGGCGAGAACGAACAAGGATGCGAAACGCCTAGAGTACGTGCAGCGCAGACGTGGCTAGTTGACTCCGCGCAACTTTAAGGCAAAGCTGCGCGGCAGGTGGCGGCGATGCCGGGGCTCGGCCAGAAAGCCGGCCAGCACGCGGTCGAACAGGCTTGGGTCGCCCCCCTGGTCGGGCCAGCGCATGGCATCGGGACGCTGCAACAGACGCAGTACGAAGTAATCGGCCAGCAGATCACCCTGCGCTTCCATGTTGAAATCGGCCAGGGTGACGCCGGCCCGCAGCCGGTAGTGATAATCGAGCTTGAAGCGCAGCGCGCCGCGCAGGCGCACCGGGTAGCCCAGCTGGTGCTGCCAGACGTGCACCATCTCGTGGATGAACCAGTGCTGTAAGCCGACCCCTTGCGCGGCAAAATCGTCCTGCATGCAGGAGCGGTGAAAGTACATGCTGCCGTTGGGGGTCATGGCGCAGTTCTTTGGCTGGAACGGCAGGTAGCGGCGGCCGATTATGCGCACCTTTGCATAATCAATGGCATCGCCGAACACCCGCCGCGCCAGCGCGACTTCACCGGCGGTGAGGAGCCGCTTGCTTATTTTGCACCCAGCGCGGCGGCGGCCCGCGCCAGTTCGGTGATACGGGCCCAGTCGCCCGCCGCCAGCGCGTCTTTCGGGGTCAGCCACGAGCCGCCCACGCAGGCGACGTTTTTACAAGCCAAAAAGGCCGGCGCCGTCTCGATCGAGATGCCGCCGGTGGGGCAGAAGGTGATGTCGGGGATCGGACCGGCGATCGCATTCAACATGCCGACGCCGCCGGCCGGCACCGCCGGAAACAGCTTCAATTGTTTGAAGCCGGCTTCGCGCGCGGCCAGCACTTCGGACGGCGTCATCACGCCAGGCAGCAGCGGCAGGCCGCTTTTTTTGGCCGCCTCGATCAGCGTGGCGGTCAGGCCGGGGGAGACGCCGAACACGGCGCCGGCGTCGCGCGCGGCGGCGAATTCGTCAGGCTGGGTCAAGGTGCCGACGCCGACGATGGCGCCTTCGACTGCGCTCATGGCGCGGATCGCGGCCAGGCCGTGGGCGGTGCGCAGCGTCACTTCGAGCACGCGGATGCCGCCGGCCACCAGCGCGCGCGCCAGCGGCACGGCGTGGGCGGGATCATCGATGGCGATGACGGGAATGACAATCGCGCCGCGCATGATGTCGAGCAGGCTGCTGGTGGAAGTAATGGACGATGCGGTGATGTTCGATGCGTTCATGTTGATCTCTTGGTAAGTTATGACCCAGTTATGGCCGCGGAGTCGGCTGCACCAGCGGCTGCGAGGCCTTGAACGGCGTGTCCTCGTCCGACCCCGGCATGATGTCGCCGACGTCGTTCCCCTCGTGCAGCGGCACCGTGGTCGGCACCGGCGACGGCAGCCCGAAGGTGGTGGCGCCCTTCTCCGCTTCGGAAACGCTGTTGCGGAACATGGCGAACAATTCGCGGCCCATGCCGATGTGCGATGGCGACAGGTCGGCGGTGGTCATGGCGCGAGCGTGCCAGACGGCATCCGGCACCAGCGCCTGCAAGGTGCCGGCGGTGGCATCGAGGCGGATGATGTCGCCGTCGCGCACCAGCCCGAGGGGACCGCCGGCGAGGATCTCGGGCGAGACGTGAATCGCCGCCGGCACCTTGCCGGACGCGCCCGACATGCGCCCGTCGGTCACCAGCGCCACGTGGCGCCCGGCGTCCTGCAGGTTGGCCAGTGCCGGGGTCAAGGCGTGCAGCTCCGGCATGCCGTTGGCGCGCGGGCCCTGAAAGCGCAGCACGGCGACGAAATCGCGGTCGAGACGGCCGGCCTGGTAGGCGTGCATGAAGGCTTCCTGCGAGTTGAAAGTCAGCGCGGGCGCTTCGACGATGCGGTGGGCTTCCTTGACGGCGGAGATTTTCATCACCGCGCGGCCCAGGTTGCCTTTTACAAGTATCAGGCCGCCGTCGGCGGAGAACGGCGCGCTGGCCGGACGCAGCACGGCGGAGTCGCCGCTGACCGCCGCTGCCGGCTTCCACACTGCCTTGTCCCCCTCCAGGAACGGCTCGCTGCAGTGCTGGCGCAAGCCGTGGCCGAGGATGGTGGTGACGTCGTCGTGCAGCAGGCCGGCGTCGAGCAGTTCGCGGATCAGGTAGCCGGGGCCGCCGGCGGCGTTGAAATGGTTGACGTCGGCGTCGCCGTTCGGGTAGATGCGCGCCAATAAAGGGACAACGCTGGATAACTCGTTGAAATCGTCCCAGTCGATGACGATGCCGGCGGCCTTGGCGATCGCCACCAGGTGCAGGGTGTGGTTGGTCGAGCCGCCGGTGGCGAGCAGGCCGACGACGGCGTTGACGATGGCTTTTTCATCGACCACGTGGCCGACCGGGGTGTAGCTGCCGCCCTGCTGGGTAAGCGCCACGGCGCGCTGGGCCGCCGCGCGCGTCAAGGCGTCGCGCAGGGCCGTGCCCGGATTGATGAAGGAGGCACCCGGCAGGTGCAGGCCCATGAACTCCATCAGGATCTGGTTGCTGTTGGCGGTACCGTAGAAGGTGCAGGTGCCGGCGCTGTGGTACGAAGCCGATTCGCCCTCGAGCAGCTCTTCGCGGGTGGCTTCGCCCTTGGCATAGCGCTGGCGGATGGCGGCCTTGTCCTTGTTCGACAGGCCCGTCGTCATCGGACCGGCCGGCACGAACACGGCAGGCAGATGGCCGAAATGCAGCGCGCCGATCAGCAGGCCCGGCACGATCTTGTCGCACACGCCCAGGTACAGGCCAGCGTCGAACATATTGTGCGACAGCGCCACGGCGGTGCTCATGGCGATGGTATCGCGCGAAAACAGCGACAGCTCCATGCCCGGCTGGCCCTGGGTGACGCCGTCGCACATGGCCGGGGTGCCGCCGGCGAACTGCGCCACCGCGTCGACTTCGCGCACGGCGTCCTTGATAATGGCCGGGAAGCGCTCGAACGGCTGGTGCGCCGACAGCATGTCGTTATACGCCGAGACGATGGCGATCGACGGCTTTTGATACTGCTTGAGTTTTAACTTGTCGTTGGCCGGGAAGGCGGCGAAGCCGTGCGCCAGGTTGGTGCACGCCAGGGTACTGCGCTGGACGCCCTGCACGCGGGCGGCATCGAGGTGCGCCAGATACGCCGCGCGGGACGGGCCGCTGCGTGCGATGATCCGGTCGGTCACGCTCTTGAGAACAGGATGGAGCGCCATGGTGGGTCCTTGTGTGTTTGATTTATGAAATTTTACTACAGTTTGAAAAGCTTGTTAATCTGCTCGCTTGCCCCACCGGCCGGGTGCCATGACCAACATCGGAGCGGGATCTTGAAAACGCACAGCACTCATATGGGTATTTTTCGTAGTGAATTTACCGCCACTTCAGGTACAATTCCCACAACACTTCCAGCGCCGTCGTCGACCAACCCATTTTAACGATCAATCACTGTCATGCCCCAGCCATCCCTGCGCAGCAGCGCCAGTTTTCAAGCCCTCAGCAAGCTCGCCCCCGACGCCGCACGCTGGCAGATGCGCGAACTGTTCGCCGGCGACCCCGAGCGCTTCAAGGCCATGTCGGTCGATGCCGCCGGCCTGTTTCTAGACTATTCAAAAAACCGCCTTGATGGGCGCACGCTTGAACTGCTGCTGCAGCTGGCGCGCGAACGGGGCGTCGAAGCGCGCCGCGACGCCATGTTCGCCGGTGAAAAAATCAACAATACCGAACAGCGCGCGGTGCTGCACACGGCCCTGCGCGCGCCCGCCGACGCGCCCAAGCTGATCGTCGACGGCCAGGACGTGCATGCCGACGTCCACGCGGTGCTGCAGCGGGTGCGGGTGTTCAGCGACGCCGTGCGCAGCGGCACCTGGCTCGGCCATACGGGCAAGGCCATCGTCGACGTCGTCAACATCGGCATCGGCGGCTCCGATCTGGGGCCGAAAATGGTGTGCCTGGCGCTGCGCCAGTATTCGCACCCCGGCTTGCGCATGCACTTTGTATCGAATGTGGACGGCCACGACCTCGACGCCGTGTTATCCATCGTCGACCCGGAAACCACCCTGTTCATCATCGCTTCCAAGACCTTCACGACCAGCGAAACCATGATGAACGCGCAGACCGCGCGCAAATGGTTCACTGCGCTCGCCCCGGAGTCTGCCCTGGCGCGCCACTTCGTCGCCGTCTCCACCAACCTCGAAGCGATCAAGACCTTCGGCATCGACCCCGACACTATGTTCCCGTTCTGGGACTGGGTGGGCGGGCGCTATTCGGTATGGTCGGCGATCGGGCTGCCGATCGCGCTGGCGGTGGGCTTCGGCTATTTTTCCGACTTCCTGGCCGGCGCCCATGCCATGGACCAGCATTTTAAAAGCGCGCCGCTGGCCGCCAATATGCCGGTGCTGCTGGCCCTGGTCGGGTTCTGGAACCGCCAGTTCCTCGAGTGCGGCTCGGTGTCGATCGCGCCGTATCACCAGGACCTGTCGCGTTTCCCCGCCTATCTGCAGCAGCTCGAGATGGAGAGCAATGGCAAGCGCGTCACGCGCGACGGCGCCGCCGTCGACTACGCCACCTGCCCGGCCGTGTGGGGCGAATGCGGCACCAACGGCCAGCACGCCTACTTCCAGATGCTGCACCAGGGGACCGACGTCACCCCCATCGATTTCATCGCCGCCCTGCGCCCCGGCCACGAACTGCAGCGCCACCACGCGGCCTTGCTGGCCAACTGTTTCGCCCAGTCGGAAGCATTCATGCGCGGTAAAACAATCACCGAGGTGTACGCCGACCTGCAGGCGCAGGGCTTGGCGCCCGACGAAATCGAGCGGCTGGCGCCGCACAAGACGTTTCCCGGCAACCGGCCTTCGAACACCATCCTGATGGAATACCTGACGCCCCATTCGCTGGGCGCGCTGGTGGCGCTGTACGAGCACAAGACCTTCGTGCAGGGCGTGCTGTGGGACGTCAACAGTTTTGATCAGTGGGGCGTGGAGCTGGGCAAGGCGCTGGCGAAAAATATCGAGGCCGAGCTGACCACCACGGTGCGCCCGGAACTGCACGACAGTTCGACCAACGGCCTGATCGCCAAAGCACGCGAGGCGGTATGAGCGACAGCCAGCAGCAGCCAGGCATCCAGGTCGCCTTCAACGAAGCGATGACGGTGGGCGAATCGCCCCTCTGGCACCGGCTGGAAAACTGCCTGTACTGGGTCGACATCGA
>JAQGNM010000097.1 GCA_028291845.1 Massilia sp.
AACATTTCGTTGAGCTCGTCGCGGGACTGCCGCGCCATCGAGATGTAGCGCTCCTGGTCCTTGTAGTACGGGTACACCGCGTGCAGGCTCTTGATGTTGTGCAGCTTGAATTTCTGCGCCGCCTGGCGCGCGCGGAAGGCGCCGAAGCCGAGGTGGCGCAGCACGCTTTGCCCCAGCTGCAGCGCCGACTCGAAGGTCTCGCGCTCGACGATGGTGACGCCGCGGTCCATCAGGTCGTACAGGTGGGTGACGTTGCGGGCGCGCGCCATGATGGTCAGGTCGGGGAAATTGGCGCGCACGGCGTCGACCAGGGCCAGGCTGTCCTCGATGCCGTCGATGGCCACCACCAGCGCGCGCGCCTTGCCGGCGCCGGCCGCTTTCAACAGGTCGATGCGGGTGGCGTCGCCATAAAACACCTTCATGCCGAATTTGCGCAGCAGTTCGATCTGGTCGGGATCATGGTCGAGCACCGTCAGGTTGATCTGATTGGCGCGCAGCAGGCGGCCGATGATCTGGCCGAAGCGGCCGAAACCGGCGATGATGACGTGGTCTTCCTGGGTTTCGATGATGTCGGCCCTGGGCGCCTTTTGCTGCTTGATCTGGCGCCAGCGCGGCGCCAGCACGCGGTCGTGAAACAGCAGCAGCAAGGGGGTGGCCACCATCGACAGGGTCACCACCACCACCAGGATCGCGGCGACGTTGGCGGAGAATACCTTGGCCGTCTCGGCGGCGCCAAACACCACGAAGGCGAACTCGCCGCCCTGCGAGAGGATGAAGGCGAACAGCGCCTGCTGGCTGCGCGGCACGCCGAAGCTTTTGGCGAGCAGGTACAGCACGCCGGTTTTCAGCACCAGCAGGCCGGCCACCAGGCCCAGGATCAGGCCGGGCTGCGACATCAACACGCCGAAGTCGACCGACATGCCGACCGCCGTGAAAAACAATCCCAGCAGCAAACCCTTGAACGGCTCCAGGTCGGTCTCCAACGCGTGACGGTATTCGGAGTCGGCCAGCAGCACGCCGGAAATAAAGGCGCCGAGCGCCATCGACATGCCGATCCACTGCATCAGCAGCGCGATGGCGATGACCAGCAGCAGCGAGAAGGCGGTGAAAATTTCGCGCATGCCGGTGGCGGCGATGTAGCGCAGCACCGGGCGCACCAGGTAGCGCCCGCCCAGCACCAGTCCGGCCAGCACCAGCACCACGCGCAGACCGCCCAGCAGGCCTTGTTCGCTGCCTTCGGCGGCGGCCACGCCCAGCACCGGCACCAGCGCGATCATCGGAATGGCGGCGACGTCCTGGAACAGCAGGATGGAAAATGAGGCCGAGCCGGTCGGTGTCGCCGTCATGTTGCGTTCGTCCAGGGTGGCCAGGGCGATGGCGGTCGACGACAGCGACAAGCCGAGCGCGGCGATCAGCGCCACCTTCCAGTCGATGCCCAGCAACAGGGCGGCGCCGGCCAGGACCACGGTGACGCCGCCGACCTGCGCGCCGCCCCAGCCGAAGATCGGCCGGCGCATCGACCACAGGCGCTTCGGTTCGAGCTCCAGGCCGATCATGAATAACAGCAGGACCACGCCGAATTCGGAAAAGTGCAGGATGTCCTCCACTTCGCTGATCAGGCGCAGGCCCCACGGGCCGATGGCGATGCCGGCGATCAGGTAGCCGAGCACCGCGCCCAGGCCGAAGCGCTTGGCGATCGGCACCGCCAGCACGGCCGCTCCCAGGTAGACCACGGCGTTGAGCAGAAAACTAGTTTCCATGGGCGGCCCCGCTGTCGGGCACGCGCACGATGCCGTCGCCGCTGGCGGCGCGCGCATCTGTATTTCCCGTGAGCACCGCCAGCGCGGCCTGGAAGCGCGCCAGGTGGGCGTCGACGGCGGCGCTGCCGACGTCGTGCGCGCTGTAGAGCACCAGCGGGTCGAGCCACTGCATGCCGCACACGCGCGCGGTCTGTTCGAGCGGCGCCAGGTAGTCGAGCAGAGGCCGGCCGTGGCGCCGGCCCGGCGTGTAATCGTCCAGTGCACTGCCGGTGCTGGTCACCACCCAGCACTGGCGGCGTATGCCGCCGGCGGCCGGCTTGACCCGGTCGACCTGCCAGGCATCGTGCAGCACCACGTCGAACCATTCCTTGAGCAGGGCGGGAGCGGCATACCACTGGGTGGGAAACAGCAGCACCAGCGCTTGCGCATTCGACAGCAGGGCGCGTTCGCGGGCGACATCGATATAAAAGTCCGGGTAGCTTTCATACAGGTCGTCGAGCACCACGCCGTCATGCAGGCGGGCGGCGTCGGCCAGCTTGCGCGTGACCCGCGAAACGGCCGGATTCGGATGGGCATACAGCACCAGCACGCGGCAATTGCGGGCGTCGCCTGGCGCTTGCAGGCCGAAATTTTCGCCGGCGCCGGTGGCGGCCGCGGACGACGCTGACGCATCGGGCAAGCTCGGGGGCAAGTTCGGGGGCAAGTTCGGCTCCTGGCCTTGTAGAAAACATCATTCTACAAGGCCGGGGCCACCAGCGCGGCGGCCGGGTGGCGCGCGTTGTCGGCGCCTCTGGTGCGACTGCCGCGTCAGCGTGTGCGCCAAGCGTTGAGCATGGTGCTGCGTGCGCGCGGGTTGCGCAACAACACCATCAACGCGGCGGCCAGGCCGGCCGCGGCGAGCAGGGCGGGGCCGCGCCAGTCGGGCGCGCGGCGGGTTGGAAATACAGTCACAGGATGCATGGCGGTTCTCGCTGAAGTGATGGACGAGCCGTGGCGCGGTGAAGCTGTCGACCGGGCGATATACCCGAACGATGTTCAAGTAATACTCGAGTAACGATCAAGCGGCGGCGCGTCCGTGGCGTGGTATCGCTGTCAATATTACCAGTGTGCGTCGACACGAGGCGCGACTTGCGGGCAGCGACGGCTGAGCCCGATCAAGCCAGGGTCTGGGTTTCAACTCGAGACATCAGGAATCCGGCGCCACCACGCGGTTGCGGCCGCGCGCCTTGGCTTCGTACAGGCCGCGGTCGGCCGCCTCGACCAGCAGACGGGGCGCCTGCTCGCGGCGGGGCCGCATGACGGCGACGCCGGCGCTGACGGTGACGATATGGAACGGGCTGCCCTGGTGGTCGATGGCGCGCTCGGCAAGCAGGCGACGGGCCGCTTCGGCGACCGCGATGGCGCCGTCGGTGTCGGTGTCCGGCAGCAAAATCGCGAATTCTTCGCCGCCGAAGCGGGCGCCCATGTCGGCGGGGCGGCGCAGGCTGCCGCCGATGGCCGCCGCCACCGCCTGCAAGGCGGCGTCGCCTTCGACGTGGCCGTGGCGGTCGTTGAAGCGCTTGAAATAATCGACGTCGAGCATGACCAGGGCCAGCGAGGTGCCGTCGCGGATGGCGCGCTTGAATTCCAGCTCGAGGCGCTGGTCGAAGTGGCGGCGGTTGGACAGGCCGGTGAGGCCGTCGGACAGGGCCATCTCCTGCAGCGACCGGTTGCTGGCCTCGAGCTTGCCCTTGGCCGCGCGCAGTTCTTGCTGCAGGCGGTCGCGCACCATCAGCTGGCGGATCATCGCGCTACCCAGCAGCAACAAGGCCGCCAGCAGCGCGGCGGTGCCGGCCGCGCCGACCCAGGCCGACTTGCGCCAGCGCTCGAGCACTTCGCGCTCGGATATGCCGACGGCGACCAGCAGCGGATAGCTGCGCAAGTGCTCGTAAGCATAGCGGCGCTCGATGCCGTCCGCTTCGCGCAACGCCGGTGTGGCGGCGCCGCCTTGTTTTTGCCAGCGCGAAAACAGGCTGTCGCCAGGCTGCCCGGCGGGCGTTTCCAGGTCTCGCGCCGCGAACGGCCGGCGCATGATCAGGCGGCCGTCGTCGCTGGCCAGGGCGATCACGCCTTTTGCGCCGACATCGAAGCGCTCGTAGTAATTGCGGAAGTAGTCGTCCTTGACGGCGGCCAGCACCACGCCGGCGAAGCTGCCGTCCGGGTGCTGCAGGCGGCGCGAGACGGGGATCACCCATTGCCCGCCGGCGCGGCTGCGTACCGGCGCGCCGACCCGCGTGGCGCCATCACGATGCAGCCGGTGATAGTTGAAATACTCGCGGTCGGCAATGTTCAGCGGTGGGCCGGCCGGCTGCTGATCGAGGGAATTGAGCACCCAGCGGCCCTGCTCGTCGAAGATGAACAGGGTCTGGATCGGCGCCGTGCGCGTGGCCGCCGCGATCAGGTGCTCGCGCAGGCGCGTCCTGGCGCCGTGCAGGCCGTCATGGTCGATCTGTTCGATGACGTCGACCAGCACGGTGTCGACCAGGTCGAACACGCCGTCGGCATGGTCGGCCATGGCGCGGGCGACATTTTGCGTGGCGGTGTGGGCTTCCGCCAGCGCCGCCTTGCGCGAGCTGTAGATGCTCCAGCCTTGCACGGCGGTCAGCGACAGGCACACCAGCGCCAGGAACAGCGCGGCCAGCCACGCCGACGAACGGCGCCGGCGACCCGCGCAGCCGAACGGCAAACGGCGCGCTGTGATCACGGACGGCATCCGGCGGACGGAACGAGAAAAATTGTGAACATGCGTGATAACTGGCGAGGTGGCGCGAATGGCGCGGGGCGCGGGCGTTGGCGCGCCCGGCAGTGGGCGCAGGAATATGCTACCCGAGTTTGGTGAGAATTCGTGACAATTCCACGAGGAAACTTTAAAAAGTCGCGAAACCGTTTCAATAATAGAAACTGGTGATGTTAATCAGCAACCTTTGGTGTGCCGGCAAAGATCAAAACAGCGCGCCGGTCGCGTTTGGCTTGCCGCGCGGCGGCAGCGGGGCAGCCGCCGCGACCAGGCGTTCGGCATCATACGGCAGATACACGGCCGGATCGTTGACCAGGGCGCCTTCCAGCCAACCCTGGTATTGCGCCGGATCGAGCAGGACCAGCATGCGCTTTTCGTCCTGGGGACGGTGAAAGCGTTGCATCAGCGGGTGGCCGTCGGCGTTGATGGTCAGCATCGAGAACGACAGCAGCGGCAGGCCGTCCGGCCCGGCGGCCTTGTACTCCCAGATGCCGGCGATGCCAAGCGCCTGGCGGTCGGCGCCGGCGATGCGCCAGCGTACCGGCTTGCCGGTCTCGTAGCACGGTTCATAGAAATTGTCGGCCGGGATCACGCAGAACTGGTTGCGCTTCCAGGCATTGCGAAACGACGGCTTGGTCGCCACCGTCTCGGTGCGCGCGTTATAGGTCTGGCGGGCCAGCTTGGGGTCGGCCCAGTGCGGCACCATGCCGAACATGGCCGGCACCGCTTCGATGACGCCGGCCGGGTCCTGATCCTGTTCGCGCGCCTCGCGCAGGATCGGCGCCATGTAGCCGGGGAACGATTCGGCCGGATAATCGAATGCTTGCACGCGAATTTCGAACAGGGCGCGCTCCAGGCTGCGATGTTGACTGATCGCATCGAGCTTCGACGGCGTGTAATTCGCGCACACCGGCTTTACCTCTTCAGGAAATGCGCCAGGCGCTGCACCGCCGCCTCGATGCGGGCCAGCGAGGTGGCGTAACTAAAGCGCACGTGGCGCTCGGGGGCGGCGACGCCGAAGTCGGCGCCCGGCACGATGGCCACGCCGGTCTCGCGCAGCACCGTCATGCAGAAGGCGGCGCTGTCGGCGGCGTCCGGGTGGTCGAGCTGGCTGATGTCGGCGTACACATAAAAGGCGCCGTCGGGCATGACGGGAATGACGAAGCCCAGTTCGCGCAACGCCGGCACCAGGTAGTCGCGGCGGCGCTTGAATTCCAGCCGGCGCGACTCGTAGATGGCCAGCGAGGCAGGATCGAAACAGGCCAGCGCCGCGTGCTGGGCGATGGTCGACGGGCAGATGAACAGGTTTTGCGCCAGTTTTTCAAACACCGGCACCAGCGCGTCGGGCACCACCAGCCAGCCCAGGCGCCAGCCGGTCATATTGAAATACTTTGAAAAACTGTTGACGGTGACGGCGTCGGGGTCGAAGCGCAGCGCGGTATCGGGCGGCGCGTCGAACGACAAACCCTGGTAGATCTCGTCGACGATGGCGACGCCGCCGCGCGCGCGTACCGCCGCCAGCATGCGTTCGAGCTGGCTCGAGCTCATCGCCGTGCCGGTCGGGTTCGACGGCGAGGCGACCATCACGCCGCGCGTGCGCTCGCCCCAGCGCTGTTCGACATCGTCCGCGCTCAACTGGTAACGCTGCTCGGGCCCGGCCGCCACCAGCACCGGGGCGCCGCCGAAAGCGCTGACGAAATGGCGGTTGCACGGGTAGCAGGGGTCGGGCATGAGGATTTCGTCGCCTTCGCCGACCAGCGCGGCGCAAGCGAGCAGCAGGCCGGCCGAGGCGCCGGCGGTGATGACGATGCGGCGGCGGTCGATGTCGAGACCATAGGTGGCGGCGTAGTGGCCGGCGATGGCGTCGCGCAGGGGCGTGAGCCCGAGCGCATCGGTGTACTGGGTGGCGCCGGCGCGGATCGCCGCGATGGCCGCTTCGGCGACCTTGTCGGTGGCGGTGAAATCGGGCTCGCCCACGCTCATGCTGATGACGTCGACGCCGCTGCGTGCCAGTTCGCCGGCGGCCTTGACCACTTCCATGACGTGAAACGGCTCGATGGCGTGGACGCGCGCTGCCACTTGCATGGCTTGATCTCGTGTTGCGATGGGCGTTTGCGACTGCTCGGACATGCTGATCCTTGTGCTCTTTGCGGGGGAAGTGAAATGGTACACGAAGAGCGCATCGCCGGTCGGCGGGCGCGCCGACGAGACCGGGCGAATCGGTGTAAGCTGGCCGCCGAGGAGAACCCAGTGGAATCAGTGGAACATGAGATCACGGCCGCTCCGGCAGCCAGGCCTGGTATCGCCACGCGACCGGCAGTGAACCTGAAAATCGAAGGCATGACCTGCGCATCGTGCTCGGCGCGGGTCGAGCGCGCCTTGCGCAAGGTGCCGGGCGTGCGCGCCGCGGCGGTCAACCTGGCCACCGAAAAGGCCAGTGTCGATCTGGATGACGCCGTTGCCCCCGCGGTGCTGATCGCCGCCGTCGAAAAGGCCGGCTATGCGGCGGCCGACGCCACCGAGCCGGCGGTTGCCGCCGCTGCCGCCGCCGCGCGGCGTTTCACGCTGCCGGGGTGGTGGCCGGTGGCGCTGGCGGCGGTGTTTTCCGTACCGCTGCTGGTGCCGATGCTGGCCGCGCTGGCCGGCATTCATGTGCATATCCCCGGCTACCTGCAATGGGCGCTGGCCACGCCGGTCCAGTTCTGGCTCGGCGCGCGCTTTTACCGCGCCGGCTGGGGCGCCGCCCGTGCCCTGTCCGGCAACATGGATTTGCTGGTGGCGATCGGCACCAGTGCCGCCTACGGCCTGTCGGTGTACCTGTTATTGACCCACGGGTCCGGTCAGCACCTGTATTTCGAATCGTCGGCGGTGGTGATCACCCTGGTTTTATTGGGCAAGTGGCTGGAGACGCGCGCCAAGTTCCAGGCGGTCGAGGCGATCCGCGCGCTGCAGGCACTGCGTCCCGACACTGCGCTGGTGCGGCGCGGCGCGGTCGACACCGAGGTGGCGCTGGCAAGCCTGCGGGTGGGCGATATGCTGGTGGTGCGCCCCGGCGCGCGGGTGCCGGCCGACGGCGTCGTCGTCGAAGGCGCCAGCGAAGTCGATGAGGCGCTGTTGACGGGCGAGAGCATGCCGGTGGCGAAAAGCCCGGGCAGCCGGGTGACCGGCGGCGCCGTCAACGGCGACGGCCTGCTGTTGGTGAAGACCAGCGCGGTCGGCGTCGACACCGCGCTGGCGCGCATCATCAGGCTGGTCGAAGACGCCCAGGCGGTCAAGGCGCCGATCCAGCGCCTGGTCGACCGGGTGGCGGCGGTGTTCGTGCCGGTGGTGCTGCTGATCTCCGCCATCACCCTGCTGGCCTGGGGCCTGGTCAGCGGCGACTGGCAGCAGGCGCTGCTCAATGCGGTGGCGGTGCAGGTGATCGCCTGCCCGTGCGCGCTGGGGCTGGCCACGCCCACTTCCATCATGGCCGGCACCGGCGTGGCGGCGCGCCACGGCATCCTGATCCGCGACGCCGGCGCGCTTGAAACAGCGCACGCGGTCGACGTCGTCGTGTTCGACAAGACCGGCACGCTCACCGAGGGCAAGCCGGAACTGCTGCGGCTGGAAGCGGGCGATCAGGACAGCGTGCTGCGGCTGGCCTGGTCGGTGCAGCAGCACAGCGACCATCCGCTGGCGCGGGCGGTGGCGCGCGCTGGCGCGCAGCGCGGCTTGACGCCGTTGCCGGCGAGCGATGCGCAAGCCTTGCCGGGACTGGGCGTACGGGCGACAGTCGACGGTGCGGCGCTGTACCTGGGCACCGCGCGCTTGATGAAACAGCTGGGCCTTACGCCGACGGCAGCCGCGCCTGAAGGCATGACGGTGGCGTGGCTGGCGCGCGCGAACGCCGGCGAGGCGGCCGAACTGCTCGGCATGTTGGCCTTCGGCGACACCGTGCGTCCGACCTCCCGCGCCGCCGTCGAGCGCTTGCGCGCTTTAAACATCCGCTGCGTCATGCTGACCGGCGACAATGCCGGCGCCGCCGCCGCCGTCGCCCGGGCGGTCGGCATCGACGAGGTGCATGCCGGCGTGCTGCCGGCCGACAAGCGCGCGCTGATCGACCGCTTGCAGCAGGGCGGCGCGCGGGTGGCGATGGTCGGCGACGGCATCAACGACGCGCCGGCCCTGGCTGCCGCCGACGTCGGCATCGCCATGGCCGGCGGCCTCGACGTCGCCATGCACGCGGCCGGCATCACCCTGATGCGGCCCGACCCGGCGCTGGTGGCCGACGCCATCCTGATTTCGCGGCGCACCTGGCGCAAGATCGGCCAGAACCTGGGCTGGGCCTTCGTCTACAACCTGGTCGGCGTGCCGCTGGCGGCGTTCGGCCTGTTGAACCCGGTGATCGCCGGCGCGGCGATGGCGGCCAGTTCGGTCAGCGTGGTGGCCAATGCCCTGTTGCTGCGCCGCTGGCGGCCGGCTCGCCCGTAATACGGCGCGCACGCGGGCGTCCCTGTGCTTTCTCACATGCTCGGATATACTTGCCCGCTGGGATTTTAATTATTATTGGAACAAGTACAGTGAACGAACTCTGGAAGCGCCTGCAACCCCGTCTTGCACAGCTCGTCAACGGCACGCGCGGGCGCGCCGAACACCGCTACGCCCATGCACAAAACTACCTGATGCGCCAGCCGCCGTGGGCGCGCGTGGTGCTGGTGGGCTTGTGGGCGTTTCTCGCTTTGCTGGCCTTGTTGCTGGTGTACGTGCTGATTTTGATCCCGGTCACTCCCGGCATCAAGGATTTGAAGCAGGCGCGCGCGGCGCGCGCGTCCGTCATCGTGTCCGCCGACAACAAGGAACTGGCGACTTTCGACCAGGGCCTGCAAGAGAGGGTCAAACTGGCGCAGATTTCGCCGAACGTCATCAATGCCCTGATCGATACCGAGGACAAACGCTTCAGGGATCACCACGGCATCGACGTCAGGCGTACCGCCGGGGCGATTTTTTATAGCCTGAAAGGCGATGCCCAGGGCGGCTCGACCATTACCCAGCAGCTGGCCCGCAACATGTTCCCCGAGGAGATCGGCCGCTCGCGCAACCTCAACCGCAAACTGAAGGAACTGATCACCGCGCTGAAGATCGAGTCGACCTACAGCAAGGACGAGATTCTCGAAGCATATCTGAACACCGTGCCGTTTTTGTACAACACCTTCGGCATCGAGATGGCCGCGCGCACTTATTTCGACAAGTCGGCGGCCCAGCTCGACATCCTCGAATCGGCCACCCTGGTGGGCATGCTCAAAGGGACCAATTATTACAATCCGGTCAGCAATCCACAGCGCTCGGTCGAGCGCCGCAACGTGGTGCTGGGGCAAATGGTCAAGGCCGGCCATATTACCGACGCGCGCTACAAGCAGCTGTCGAAACGTCCCTTGCGCGTGCATTTCACGCGGCAGGCCGAGCGTCCCGGCACCGACAGCCATTTCACGGCCTATGTGCGCAAGTGGCTGATCGACTGGGCCGACGAAAACGACTACAACCTGCAGCTCGACGGCCTGGTGGTGCACACCACGCTCGACTACGCACTGCAGCAGGCGGCGGTGGCCGCCGTCGAACGGCAAGCCAACGCCCTGCAGGCGGTGGCCGACGTCGAGTGGAGCGGGCCGGGAGTCTCCAACGGCACCAATATCGGTTCCTACGCGGCGATTCGCGGCAACGTCAAGCCGTTCCAGTATTTCTGGCAGTCGCATGCGGCGCTGGGCGACGCCTTCGTGCGCGAAACCGGAGAATACCGCAAGGCCGTCGAAGGTGGCGAAAAGCCGGCCGAGGCGCTCGCACGCCTCAAGGCAGACCGCGCCTTTATCGCCAGCCTGCGCGCCGTTAAATCGCGCCTGGAGGCGGGCTTTGTCGCCATCGATCCGGCCACCGGCGAAGTGCGCGCCTGGGTCGGCAGCCGCGATTTTCAACGCGACCAGTTCGACCACGTGGTCAAAGCCACGCGCCAGCCGGGATCGACCTTCAAACCGATCGTGTACGGCGCCGCGCTGGAAAAAGGCTTGTTGCCCGAGCATCCGTACCGCGACGCTGTCATGAACATCAAGGCGGGCGACGGCACCATGTGGCGCCCGACCGACATGACCGGCACCACCGGCAACACCATGACCATGCGCGACGGCCTGGTGTTTTCGAAAAATACCATCACCGCCCAGGTGATGCAGGACGTCGGCCTGCCCGGCATCGTCAGCCTGGCCAGGGCGCTCGGCATCAACCAGAGCAAGCTGCAGGCGGTGCCCTCGCTGGCGCTGGGCACCAGCCCGGTCACCCTGCTGGAAATGGTCAACGCCTATGCCACCATCGCGGCGCAAGGCGACTATCGCAAGCCGATGTTCATCACCCACATCACCGACCGCGAAGGCAAGGAGATCGCCCGCTTCAACGCCAGCGCGCCGACCCGCGCCATGTCGCAGGCCGGCGCCGTCACCCTGATCGACATGATGCGCGGGGTGATCAACCGCGGCACCGGCACGGCGATCCGCACCCGCTTCGGCATCACCGCCGACCTCGCCGGCAAGACCGGCACCACGCAAAACAACACCGACGGCTGGTTCATCATGATGCACCCGAACCTGGTGGCCGGCGCCTGGGTCGGTTTCAACGACAACCGGGTGACCATGAGAAGCAGTTATTGGGGGCAGGGCGGCCATAACGCCGTGCTGCTGGTGGGCGACTTCTTCAAGACGGCGCTCGACGCCGGCAGGATCGACGCCGCCGCCCAGTTCCCGGGCGCGCCGCCGCGGGCGCCGGCGGTACGCCAGGAGCCTGTCGAGGAGGTTATCGAGGAGGGCGGCGACATGCAGCAGGATGGGGTACCGCCGCCGCAGCAGGAGCAGCAGCAGGAGTTGCCGGCCGGTCCGGTCATCGACGAGCAGGATTTCCCGCAGCAGCAGCGCAGGGAGCGCCAGCCCGGGGAACGCGCCGTGGGCGACCGCGATGCCGAGATCGACCGCCAGATCCGTGAAGAACGCCAGCAGCAGATCGATCGCCAGCAGCAGTACGAGCGCCAGCAGATCGAGCGGCAGTTCCGCCAGGAGCGGCAGTATCAGGAACCGCCGCCGCCGCCACCTCCACCGCCGGAGTTCATCGAAAGCCGATAGCCCGCGTGACGCGGAAACAACGCGTCACGCCATCTAATCAATTTGGTAAATAAGTTTTCCTTGAGCATCATGCAGTGCCTGGGTTAAAGTTGCTCGAATAGAAATTTGAGTATTTACCGGAGTCGTGATGGCCTTGTTGTCGCAGCTGTTCAGCCGCAAACCGAAATACCAGTCGCTGGTGGCAGAACGGGCCGTCGCCGTGATCGACCATGTCATCTACGACGTCGGCGTCGACGCCCTGGTGGGCGGCACCTTCGTGCTCGACAAGAAGTTCCGCTTGCGCTTCGTAGGCGCGCCGATGCGGGTCGGGTCGAACGTGCACGCCGCCGTCAAGGTGGCCGAGATCGCCGAAGCGCAGCTGTTCAAAAGTCTCGGCTACGACGAACCGATCGAAACGACCATCCTGAAAGCCCATGGCGCCGTCCTGGCGCGCGCCGTGGTGCGCGAGCTGGGCAACCGCTCAGCGGCGTTCGGCGCACTGCCGGCCGGTGCGATGTAAGCTGGTCTGAAAAATCAGTCGTGCGTCTCGTCGCCGGTCTCGGCGCGTTGCGCCGCTTGCTGTTTCCATGAACTGCGTAAGGCCGCCGATTCAAAATAAATCGTATGGATTGAAGGATTGTGGGCGTTCACCGAACGTTCCAGTCGCTCGATGGCGTGTTCGACCTCGTCGATCGTCATGCCGCGCTTGAACTGCACCGCGGCCGTGAGCAGGATGTCGTCCGGCCCCAGCTGCATGCTGGCCAGGCGCGCCACGCTGTCGATGGCCGGATCGGCGTTGATCACTTCACGCAGTTTGACGGTGGCTTCCTTGCCCATCCCTTCGCCCACCAGCAAGGCGCCGGTCTCGCGCGCCAGGGTGAAGGCGGCGCCCACCAGCAGCAGGCCGATGACGATCGAGGCGGCCGGATCCCAGCGCGGCTCGCCGGTCCACTGGGCCATGCCGATGCCGATGGCCGCCACCAGCACGCCGAGCAGCGCGGCGCTGTCTTCAATGAAGACGGTGAACACCGAGGCATCCTTGCTGGCGCGTACCGCCTGCCACAAGTTGGTGCCCGGCTTGCGGTAGGTGTTGAGCGACAGGCGCGAGACGTTCCAGCTGTAACCTTCGAACAGGAAGGCGACGCCCAGCACGATGTAACTCCACATCGGATCCTGCAGCGGTTCAGGCTCCATCAAGCCGTGCACGCCATGGTTGATCGACAGCCCGCCGCCCAGCGAAAACACCGACAGGGCCACGATCAAGGCCCAGAAATACACCGATTTGCCGTAGCCGAACGGGTGCTTGGCATCCGGCTCCTTCTCGCTGCGCTTCTCGCCGATCAGCAGCAGCAATTCATTGCCCGAATCAACCGCCGAATGGATGCCCTCGGCCATCATGGCGGCGCTGCCGGTGACGCCGGCAGCGATAAATTTGGCGACGGCAATGCCGACGTTGGCGGCGATCGCCGCGTAGATGACCTTCCTGGTGGCGGCGGCCTTGCCGTCGGCGGCATCGGCCGGTGGGGTTGCTGCGGTCATGGGTGTCCAGTGCGATTGCAAAAGAACAAGTATATGCACTCGCAGCAAAATCGGTAGCACGCCAGACCTTACGCCTTAGCGCTTTCCCCCTTAGCGCCTGAAGCGCACGTCTTCCTGCACCACCGCAGCGCTGCCTGCAGTTTTCGGCTTTTTCGGCTTTTTCGTCTTCTTGACGATCTCGCCGCGCGTGTCGGTGATCGGCACGCGGTGATCCGGCTCGAAGCCGGCTTCGTCGACCCGCTTCAAGGTC
>JAQGNM010000155.1 GCA_028291845.1 Massilia sp.
ACGCGCTCGGCAAAATCGAAGGCCTCGAACATTTCCATCGTGCGGCAAGCGATGCCGTCGGCCTGTCCTTTTTCCAGGGGCCCTGCTTTCTGCTCGACGATCGCCGTGTGAATCTCCGGAAACGCGGCCAGCTGCGCCGCCAGCGTCAGGCCGGCCGGACCGCACCCAACGATGAGTACATCGACCTGTGCCGGCACGCCATCCGTGTGCGGCCGGGCGAGGGGGGAAGCGGGGTGACGCTGCGGGTCACCGGGCCGAAATCCATCGAGATGGAATTGCATGTCTGGTCTCCTGAAAGTTGCTGTTTGATGTTGCAGGTAGCACTATGATGGAAAAGCAGTATGTTGAAAACCGATGGTCTGCTATTGTTATAATCGGGATTACAAATACTGGTACGCCGATGAAGAGATTCGACCTGGAACTGTTGCTGGTGTTCGACGAGATCTTCAAAACGGCGAGCGTGACCCGCGCTGCCCACAACCTTGGTTTGCCGCAGTCAAGCGTCAGCCTCGCCTTGGGCAAGCTGCGCGGCCATTTCAATGACCAGCTGTTCAGCCGTACCGCCAAGGGCATGGTGCCGACACCACGTGCACAGAATGCGATCGGCGACGTGCGCCGCGCGATCCTGGCCCTGCAACATGCGCTGGCCGCCCAGCCGGCGTTCGATCCCGTCGCCAGCAGGCGCCTGTTCCGTATCTGCATGACCGATATCAGCGAGATCGTGCTCCTGCCGCGCATCATCAACCACTTGCAAGGTATTGCCCCTGGTACTCATCTCGAAATATCGCGGATTTCGCCCGACACGCCGGCCGAACTTGCGGACGGCACGGTAGACCTGGCCGTTGGCTTCATGCCGCACCTGGAGGCCGGCTTCTACCAGCAAAAGCTGTTCGACCAGCACTTCGTCTGCCTGGTCGCGAAGCACCACCCGCGCGTCGGCCCCGCGCTGACGGTCGAACACCTGCGGCAGGAGGGACATGTGCGCGTACGGACCTCGGGCACCGGCCATGCGATCGTCGACAAGATCCTGGCGCGCGAGGAAATCGAGCGCACCATGGTGCTGAACCTGCCCAGCTTCCTGGGCGTTGCCTCCATCGTGGCGCAGACCGAGCTACTGGCCATCGTCCCCGAGCGCTACGCAAGCGCGATGGCCGGCAGCGAAGCAGTCCGCTTTCTGCCGATCCCGGTCGATCTGCCCGCTTACCAGGTCAAACAGCACTGGCACGAACGCTATCATGCCGACGTCTCGAACCGCTGGCTGCGCCAGATGGTGGCAGCGCTGTTTGCCGATGGCGAGGCCGCCGGTCGCCAGGCAAGCACTGATTAATTCATGACGGCGGACCCGGCACGTAAACCCGTTGCGCGACCGATTTCATCCGCCAGAATAAATCAGTACTTCCCTAGGGAAGCACTGATTTATTCATGACGGCGGACTCGGCACACGAAAAAAGCGCCCAGCTGCGTTGCAAATCCTCGCCATGCCCCGGCATGACTGCGGTGTTGCGCCTTGCCGGGCTGTTCTTTCGTAAACCTGTTGCGTGACCGATTCCATCCGCCAGAATAAATCAGTACTTCCCTGGCGCTATTTGGTGCCGGGGTCCTTCTGGTTCGGGAACTGGTCGAATTCAATGTTGAGCAGCTCCCCGCCGACTTTCTCGACCCGGCGCACGTATTCTGTCTGCACCACATCTCGCGTGGCGGCATCGAGCGTGATCGGCCCGCGCGGGCTGTTGATCTTCATGCCCTTCAACACCGCCATGGCCTAGTCGCCGTCGATATTGCCCTTGAGCTGACGCGCCACCTCGTAGATCGCCGCCATGCCATCGTAACCGCCGACGGCCATGAAATTGGGACGGCCCGCGCCCGGGTTGGCGCTCGCAAAACTCTTGAGGAAGGCAGCGTTTTCGGGCGACTTGTGGGCCATCGAGTAATGGAAAGTGGTAATCACGCCCAGCGTCGCGTCGCCCATCGCCGGCAGCATATGGTCGTCCGTCAGGTCACCGGTGCCGATCACCTTGATGCCTGCTTCGGCCAATCCGCGCTCGCGATAGCCCTTCATAAAGGCAATCGTATGCTCGCCCGGCGGAACGAACACGAATACCGCGTCCGGCTTCGCGTCCTTGATGCGCTGGATGTAAGGCGCAAAGTCCGGATTTTTCAGCGGTACGCGAATTGTTTCGGGCACTTTGCCTCCACCAGCGACGAAGGTCTCCTTAAAAGCGTTTTCGGCATCGATACCCGGCGCGTAATCGGCGACCAAAGTGATTACCTTCCCGATCTTATTCTTCAGCGCCCAGATCGCCATCGGTGTAGAGCTTTGCGCCAGCGTCATCGAGACGCGTGCAATGTAGTTCGACTTGGCCGTAATGATGGAACTGGCTGCATTCATGATGATCATCGGCTTCTTTGCCTGTTCGGCCAGCGGCGCGACGGCGAGCGCCTCAGGCGTCAGACCGAAGCCTGCCAGGAAATCGACCTTATCGCGCGTTATCAGCTCTTGCGCTAGCCGCTTTGCGACTTCAGGCGCGGGTCCCGTCGTGTCGCGGATGAGGATCTCGACCTTCTTGCCCGCGACCGTGCTGCCATGTAGCGCCACATAAGCTTTGATACCGCCTTCCATCTGCTTGCCGTAGTCGGCAAACGGTCCGGAAAAGGGCGCGACCAGGCCGACCTTGATGGTGTTCTGGGCTTCGGCCTGCGCCAGCAATGGGACGCATAGTGCGGCCGCTGCAATGAATACTCTGTAGTTCAGTTTTTTCATGCTTTTGTCTCCGGTTATGCCGTTGTGTTTTTTTGTTCAATGAATATTCGCTCGACCGCGCCTGGCAGCAGCGGATGCCTCAGTGCCCTGAGCCTGACAATGCATGCAACCGATTCACTGCCCGTTAGCGCTGCCATCGCAAGCAAAGCGCTGTCGACTTGGCGGCCGCAGCCAACGCTGTCATCGAGAACAAAATGGTCTGTGTTCTCGATTAGGGAATATCAGCGCGAATCCAGGAAAGAGTGTAAGAACGAGTGCGGCTTCGATATGGCAGGCATGATTGGCCACAGTTTGCCCATATTCGGGAACTCTGGATACTCGGTAGAAGCTGATTTATACAATCAGCTTTATGAATAATAGGCGATCGAATTGAGTTCGGCCGTCATGGCGCGAGCGCGCCTGCGGCCGAGATGGCGACCGAGCAATGCGCGTCGCTCGGGAATTCACGGCAATCGATGTATTTGCGCGTCCTGCTCGACTCCTTTGCTGGAACGGGGCGGGCAGCGTGCCCGCCGCTTTCAGTATCGGCAGGCGGCGTCGTTCGCGCTGCCAAAAAAGCGCCGCCCGCCCGGTGCACCGGCAGCCCCGTCAGCCAATGGTGCCCGCCGGCGTCGTAGCCGGCGCCGGGCGGATGTTCTGGTTGGCGCGGAAGAGGTTATCGGGATCGTACTCCATCTTGATCTGCGCCAGGCGCTGGTAGTTTGCGCCGTAGGCGTCGGCAGTGCGCTCGCCTTCGTCTTCGGGCATGAAATTGACGTAGACGCCCCCGCTGGCATACGGCGCCGCGTCCCTGAAGAAATCGCGGGCCCAGGCAATGCAGCGCGCGTCGTCGGCCGGATCGTCCCAGCGCGTGTGCACATTCATCACATACAAGGCGTCGCGGTGGGGATAGGCCGTGTCTTGCGGCGCCGGCACCCCCGCTTGCCCGCCCAGCAATCCGAGGAATATCTCGCACTGCGGCGTGGGCAGGTTGCCGGCATAGCGCATGACGACGTCGATGGCCTGGTCGCTCAGCTGTGTGAAATTATGCGACTTCCAGTAGTTGCGCGCGCCCGGCGTCAGCATGGGATCGAAGATCTGCTGCCAGGCCGCGTAAGGCATGGGCCCGACGTGCATGCCCAGCGGTTCGCCCAGCTTGCTGATGCGCTCGATTGCCGAATTCACCGCAGCTGCGGGGAGAGGCGAGAAAACCGGCAGCACCAGCACGTCCTGCCCATGCACCTGCGGGTCCAGGAACGGCAGCGGCGGCGCCTTGCGCAAGACGGCCCACACCGACAGGTCGTCTGCCATGGCGTTGACGGCGTCGCGGTATTGCATCAAGACCGTCCTGGCCTGGGCGGATGGGAACACGATCAGCCCGGCCGTAATCTCCGGCCCCACCGGGTGCAGCTGGAATTCGAAGCGCGTGACTACGCCAAAGTTGCCGCCGCCTCCACGGATGGCCCAGAACAGGTCGGGGTGATAGTTCGCACTCACATGCAGGCGCTGTGCGTCGGCCGTAACCATCTCGGCCGACAGCAGATTGTCGGCCGCCAGGCCAAGCGTGCGGCTGAGCCAGCCGAAGCCCCCGCCCAGCGTCAGCCCTGCCACGCCGGTTGTGGAGTTGATGCCCAGGGGCGTCGCCAGCCCATAGGACTGGGCTTCGTGGTCGAAGTCGCGCAAGGTCGCCCCGCCTTCCACCCGGGCGCGGCGCTGTTCCGGATCGACCTGGACCGACTTCATGCTGGATAAATCGATCACCAGGCCGCCGTCGCACAGGGCGCTGCCGGCGATGTTGTGGCCGCCGCCGCGCACCGCAAGGGGCAGAGCATGCTCGCGCGCGTAGGCCACCGAAGCGCGCACGTCCGCGGTGCCGGCGCAGCGCACGATGACGGCGGGACGCCGGTCGATCATGGCGTTCCAGACGGTGCGGGCCTGGTCATAGCCTGCATCGCCGGGTTGCAGAATTTCCCCTCTTATTCGCCCCCTCAGTTCATTGAACTGCCCATTCGTCGGTGTACCCATCGCGCATCTCCCAGATGGTCGGTTCGAAGCCTGACTTCATGATAGGAAGGCGACCGGCGCTGACGCAAGCAGAGGCGTTAGATAAAGGGTAGGGGACCAGCGCAAGATGGGCGTCGACGCTGGAACGGAAACGAACCAGGCACCAGTACACCATGTCCAGAAACGACAACGCCCACTTGCATGAGTGGGCGTTGTGCGTTGAAACTGCATTCTTGGTGGCCCGGGGCGGAATCGAACCACCGACACAAGGATTTTCAAGACGAACGTCGCAGACGCAGAATTTTGGAATCGGGCTCTTCTTCAAAATATTTCTTAGTTGACCGCATAACTCAGTCGCCAGCCAATTTCGGTTCTGTCGCGTTAGCAAACATTGGATTGCCGATGAGGTAGACTGCGGCGCCCACCGCACGACGGACCGACATGCTTAAGTTAAAAGGGATGCGATTGCCAATGCTTAACTTTAAATCGTTCCGCTGCGCCCGCTCTGTGCTCGCGGCCATCGAGCTCATGCACATGATTCGCAAGGGCCAGTTCGCAATCGACGGGGCGAATGCGATGTCGTTCGCCGACCAATTTTATGCGCTGGCAGGACAAGTCCGTCCAGCCTGAGGTGCGCAGTTCCTTTCGTGGGGCGATGGAGGTCCGCGCTAATCAATAAATGCTATGTAAAATAGCAGCAACAAAAACAAGCACAACTGGAGACCACCTATGCAACTTGTCCGCGATTTTGGCACCCGCGCTAACGATGTCACGGCGCTGTCCGCTTCCGAACAAGCGCGCTTGATACGCAACGGCGAGCTGTCCTCGCTCGAGGTAGTGAATGCGCACATCGAACGGATCGAGGCCGTCAATCCGGAACTGAACGCGGTGGTGGTCAAGCGCTATGCAGCGGCGCGGGCGGAGGCCAGCGAGGCGGACCGCGATCGCGCGAAGGGCACCCCGATGGGTGCCCTGCACGGGGTGCCGATCACAATCAAGGAATGCCTCGATCTGGCAGGGACGCCCTCTACGTTCGGCCTTCCCTCGCGCGCCAACGTGATGCTTGAACGGGACGACGCTTACGTGGCGCGCATGCGCGCGGCGGGCGCGATCGTAGTGGGCAAGACGAATGTGGCGCAGCTGCTGATGTTCTTGGAGAGCGATAACCCGGTGTACGGGCGCACCTGCAATCCGTGGGACCTCTCGCGCACTTGCGGCGGCAGCAGTGGCGGGGAAGCCGCGATCATCGCCGCCGGTGGCTCGCCGCTGGGCCTGGGAACCGATATCGGCGGCAGCGTGCGTACGCCGGCAGCCTTTTGCGGCATCGCCAGCATCAAACCGACCGCCGGGCGCCTGCCGGACGCGGGCCGCTACAGCTCCCCAATCGGCCAGCGC
The DNA here is from genome assembly GCA_028291845.1 of Massilia sp. Taxonomy (GTDB): domain Bacteria; phylum Pseudomonadota; class Gammaproteobacteria; order Burkholderiales; family Burkholderiaceae_D; genus JAFCUW01. The sequence goes on from JAQGNM010000155.1 coordinate 6,140, forward strand.
GCGATCGTCAGCCAAGTCGGCGTGCTGGCGCGCGAGGTGGCCGATGTGCGGCTCGGCCTGGAAATCGCCAACGGCGGTGCCAATCCGGCGGTCGAACCGCCGATGCCCTTGCGCGATGCCGGTGAAGTCGCCATCTCCCGCTTGCGGGTCGCCGTGTATATCGACGATGGTATCTTCCCGGTGGCGCCGGCGGTACGCCGCGCGGTACACGAAGCGGCTGCGATGTTGTCCGGCGCCGGCGCCAGCGTCTGCGCATGGAAGCCGCCGTCGCTGTCCGATGCCTACCAACTGAGTATGGGAATATTGAGCGCTGATCGCGGCGCCGGGATGCGTCGCTTCCTGGGCCGCGGAACCCGCGATCCGCGGATCGCGGCGCTGATGATGATTGCGGCGCGTTCTCGCCGCATGATCGGGGCGCTGGGCGGATTGCTGCGCATGCTGGGACAACAAGGACTGGCGGACGGGATCAAGCCTTTCGGCCATGGCGACACTTGGCATTACTGGCAGCTGGTCGAAGCGCAGCTCGAATACCAGCAGCGCTTCAAGGCCGCGCTCGACGAGGCCGAGGGCGGACCGTTCGACCTGATCTTGTGTCCGGCCAGCTCGCTGCCGGCGTGGAAACACGGTGCTGCGCGCGAACTGAACCTCGGGGGCGCATACACCATCTTGTATAACCTGCTTGGCTATCCGGCCGGAGTGGTTCCGGTAACTCGTGTGCGCGCGGACGAGGAATCGGTGCGTGAAACGTCGCGCGACTTGATACAGCGCGCGGCGCGGGGGGTGGAATCGGGCAGCGCCGGGTTGCCGGTTGGAGTTCAAGTCGTCGCCCGCCCATGGCGCGAGCACGTGGCCCTGGCAGCGATGCAAGAAATTGAAAACGCAGCCCGCAAACGCGGCGACTTTCCATTTTCCCCGCAGGGCTTGCGGCTATGATTTTTAGGGTACTGTCAACTTACCACGGTCGGCAAAACTTTGTAGAGTAGCGGGATGAAAAATTCCCCAACTTTTACCGCGGCTTCCGCTACCCGGCGGAAATCATCAGCTGTCAAGACCGGCTTTGAATAAACCAGGCTCGTAGTCCTTGAAGTTCAGCGCCAACGGTGCACGCGTGACCTTGCGTGCGTGCCGCGCCCCGCGCAGTGCGATTGGCACGCTACCGGGTGCCTGGCCAGTGCACAGCTTCGCCTAAGCCGATAACGCCTACGAGGAACTTCTCGAGCTACGCGTCAGCGACACCGGGATCGGCATATCCCGGAAAACATGGCGAAATTGTTTCAGGCCTTCATACAAACGACCTCAGATTTCGAATGCGTTAACGCAACCGGTGATGGTTGACGTTTCCTGTGGGGCAGTTTTTGGCGGCCCCGCGCGAAAAAAACCACGGCAGAGAATTTTCACGACCAACTTCTTGCCATTGGGCCGCTAAATATTTGAATTGCGCGGGCGACGGCAAAGGACGATTGGACGATTCGACGTTCTGGCCATGGCGGAGGCGTCGTTCCGGAATCGGAAATAGACCGGACACAAGGACTACGAACTCCAGAAACGACAACGCCCACTTGCATGAGTGGGCGTTGCGTGAACGATGTTCTTGGTGGCCCGGGGCGGAATCGAACCACCGACACAAGGATTTTCAATCCTCTGCTCTACCGACTGAGCTACCAGGCCAAGAGGCATGATTATAGACACCCGGCCGGAGGTTTGCAAGTCCGTGCGACAACTTTGCAAACAAATTGCTCCGGGCGCGCGCAAAACCGTCGCCTTTCAAGCCGCTATAATGCTTGGGATGAATATCCCAACTTCCTCCGCCGGCCGTCACGACAGCGCTATCTGCATCGTCGGCAACGGTGCGATCGCCAAAACTACCGCGCTCGGATTCGCCCAGGCCGGCCACAGCGTCACCTTGCTGGTCCCGCCGGCGTCGGCTGACAGGCCGCCGCCGCCGCCGGGCGCCGAACAGCCCTGGGACGTGCGCGTCTACGCTGTCAACCACACCGCGCATACGCTTCTGTCGTCGCTCAAGGTCT
>JAQGNM010000161.1 GCA_028291845.1 Massilia sp.
GCCGAAGTCGGCCCAGCGGATGGCGTTCCACCTGCTGCAGTACGACCGCGAAGGCGCCGAGATGCTGTCGCGCGCGCTGTACCAGGCGGTCGACAGCGTCCATAACTGCGCCATGTGCAATACCTTCGCCGAATCCGAAGTGTGCGAGCTGTGCCAGGACGAATCGCGTGAGCGCGGCCTGCTGTGCGTGGTCGAAACACCGGCCGACCAGATGATGATCGAGCAGACCCTGACCTACAAGGGTCTGTATTTCGTGCTGATGGGGCGGCTGTCGCCGCTCGATGGCATCGGCCCGAAAGACATTCACCTCGACAGGCTGATCAACCGCGCTGCCGATGGCGTGGTCGGCGAAGTGGTGCTCGCCACCAACTTCACCAATGAAGGTGAAGCCACCGCCCATTACATCAGCGAAATGCTCAAGGCGCGCGGCTTGCGCGTCTCGCGCCTGGCGCGCGGGGTCCCGGTGGGCGGCGAACTCGAATATGTCGACGCCGGCACGATCGCGCGGGCCATGCTCGATAGAAGAGCTACCTGAGGGACTACCTGAGCGCTGGCGCTTCGCTTTCGTTTGACACGTCGCAAATATCGCTGGAAGTGCACTGTTAAGGTGGACTTATCCAATTCGGGTAGCCAGCGATGCACCTCGTCGATATCACCATGTTTTATGCGGCCGAAGGCGGCGGGGTCAGTACTTACCTCAATGCCAAGTCGCACTGGCTGGCGCGGCACAGTGCTATCCGCCACAGCATTCTCAGTCCAAATATCCGCGGCGCCGACACAAGAACGCCGGGGCGCATTGAAATTCCCGCGATTCCCTTCCCGGGTATCCACGGCTACCGCATGCCGCTGTCGGTTGGCGGGCCGGCTCGGGTGTTGCGCGCCCTGCGGCCCGATCTGATCGAAGCGGGCGACGCTGGCCACTGCGCATGGGCGGCGCTGCGGGTGCGCGATGCGCTGGGCATCCCGGTGGTGGCGTTTTATCACTCCGACCTGCCGCGCCTGATGCGGCGGCGTTTCGGCGGCGCCGCCAGCCGCGCGGCCAGCCGCTACCTGACGCAACTGTACCGGGAGTTCGACCTGGTGCTGGCGCCCAGCCGGCTGATGGTCGAACAACTGGCGGGCATCGGTATCGAGGACGCCATCCACCAGCCGCTCGGCATCGACGCCGAGGTGTTCCATCCGCACCATGGACCGGGCATGTTGCGCGACAAGCTCAATCTGCCGGCCGACGCCCGTTTGCTGGTGTACGCCGGGCGCTTCACGGCTGAAAAAAAGCTCGGCCTGCTGGTCGACGCGCTGCGCATGCTGGGCAAGCCGTATCACCTGTTGCTGATCGGCGGCGGCGGCGACATCCCGCTCGATCCCGCTATCACCCGTGTGCCGTTCTGCCGCGATCAGCGCGTACTGGCGCGCCTGCTGTCCGGTTGCGACGTGCTGGTGCACCCGGGCGACTGCGAAACCTTCGGGCTGATCGTGCTCGAGGCGATGGCCTGTGGTTTGCCGGTGGTCGCCACCGGCGGCGCCGTCACCGAACTGGTCGACGCGCGCAGCGGCGTGCTGGTGCGGCCCGACAGCGCCGCCAGCCTGGCCGAGGGCATCGCCGCCATCTACCGGCGCGACCTTGCCGTGCTCGGCGCCGCCGCCCGCCGCAAGGCCAGTCAACACTACGACTGGAATCGCATCACACCGCAATTGGTCGACCGCTACGCCGTCCTGCTGGCGCGCCACTGCCACGTGGACGCCGATTTGCAGGGGTTGCGGGCGGCAGCCGACATGGCGCGGAGCGAGCTTGGCCGATCCGAGGCTGCCCAGTATGGCGCTGACCGCCATGCAGCCGATCGCTACGCAGCCGATCGCTACGCGGCTGAATGATATGCAGCTGATCGAGCCATCGCTGATGACGTCGATGCCGGCGCGCGCGCTGTGCGTGTCGATCCACGACGTCGCGCCCGGCACCTGGAGCGATTGCATGGTGCTGTTGCAGGCGGTGCGCGAGGTGGCGCCGCTGCTGCCGCTGACCTGGCTGGTAGTGCCGCGCTACCACGGCCGCGCGCCGCCGGCGCCGTCGATGGAAGCGGCGCTGGGCCAATTGCTGGCCGACGGCGACGAACTGGCGCTGCACGGCTACACGCACGTCGACAGCGGCGCCGCGTGCCCAGGCGTGCGCAATCACTTCGTACGCAGGGTGTACACCACCGGCGAGGGCGAATTTGCCGCCATCGGCGAGGTCGAGGCCCTGCAGCGGATCGACCTGGGCCTTGCATGGTTCGCCGCGCGCGGCTGGCCGGTCGAGGGCTTCGTGCCGCCTGCCTGGCTGGTCAGCAGCGGCGCGCGCGCGGCAGTGCGCCAGCGGCCGTTTTCGTACACCACATCGATCAGCCATTTTCATTTTCTGGACAGCGGGCACAGCCTGTATTCTCCCTCGCTGATGTACAGCACCCGCAACGTCCCCGGCCGCCTGCTGTCGCGCACCGTGGCCGCCGCCATGGCGGCCTCCCTCAAGGCCAATCCGCTGCTGCGTTTCGCCCTGCACCCGGCCGACGCCCGTCATCCGGCACTGTTGCAGCACGCCCAGGTGCTGCTGGAAAAACTACTTGCAGAGCGTACGCCGATGACGAAGCGGCAGTTTGTGGCCAGCTTCGATGGGGGTAGCACGGGCGGCCTGGTACGGCGCGGCGCAGCAGATAGGGGGTACGCCATGTAGGAGGATCGACCGGCGTCTGGCCCGGTCGCGCGCGCTCCGCACCTCACGATGTTGTAACTAGAAAAGCACCGATTAATTCATGACGGCGGACTCGGCACACGAAAAAAGCGCCCAGCTGCGTTGCAAATCCTCGCCATGCCCCGGCATGACTGCGGTGTTGCGCCTTACCGGGCTGTTTTTTCGTGAACCTGTTGCGTGACCGATTGCATCCGCCAAATAAATCAGTACTTCCCTGGCCGAATGACGGCACCAGACCCAGGCTGCCTAAAAACGCAATCCTGTTCTCGCTGTTGCCTAATCACGCTGGCGAGCTGTCTGGAAGGGTTAGACGCGTTGTGCTACGCCTTATCGTCATAGCGCAAGTATTACAGCGGCCGTGTTGGCCTTGCCGTGCCGTAGTTGCCCGGTACCGGGAAATAGTTCGCGCGAGCGCTCCGGCAAGGGCGAGGCAATGCCCGTGGCGCGCGCGGCTTCGAAGATCAGTGTGGCGTTCATCAGCACGTCGCTGACCAAGGCTTGCACCACATAATCATGCTCGACCAGCTGCCGTCAGCCTTGTTCGGCAGCGACGCGTGAACCGCAAACCGGCCCTTCGACGTATCTCCTGCCTGCCGCCGCGATGTCCGCTTCAAGCCCGGCCGAATAATCGGGCGCGGTAGTGCCATACACCCGTTTGCATAAGTACCTTCCGTTTTCAGGCACGGTAGAGTGCGCACAGCTTGTTGCCGTCCGGGTCACGCACGTAGGCCAGGACCATCGGGCCGAAGCCGTTGTCGCGCGGGCCCGGCGGATCTTCGATCGCGATGCCGCCGTGCGCGAGGGCGGCGGCATGGAACGCTTGCACCTGTTCGGGCGACGTGCATTTGAAGCCGATGGTGGCGCCGTTGGACGGCGTGGCCGGCTCGCGGTCAAGGGTTTCGCTCACGCTGAATGTATTGCCGTCGTGCCGGTAGAACAGCCTGGTATGCCCTTGCGGCGCGACGTGGCGAAGCGGCGCGCCGGCACCCAAGGTGCCGAGAACGGCGTCGTAAAACGTTTTGACCTGTCGATGTCGTTGGAACCGACCATCACGTGATTGAACATGGACTTCCTTTCATTGCGCCCCGGCCGAGCACACGGCCAGGGCGATCGCGTCCTCGAGGCGGAGATTGCCCCAGAACATCTCATCGCCCACGAAAAACATGGGCGCTCCAAAAATGCCGCGCGCCTGGACCTAGGCGCTGCGTTCGCGCAGCGCCTGCCTGGCCGGCTCGGCGCTGGCTGGGGCGGTCACAGTCGCGCTGTCGGCGCCCACTTCGTCCAGGATAACGTCTCAGGTAGCTGTAGTTGGTGCTGAAGTCGAACCAGAATACGATCGTCTGCATGGTCGAGACTGCGATCAATCGTACACGAGCAGGCAGCCTGCGTCGATGCTCTTGCGCGGCGGCGTTCCCGCCGGCGTGCCGGATGCTCGAACGTCGCGTGCGGCGGGCGACGCCGTCGAATGAGCCGTACTGCCTGGAGTCGTACTGCTTGAACAGCAGGACTTGGTCGGATTGCCTCGTGAGGATGATCGTTGATGTCTTCCGATTCGAGTCGGAACGTGTGGCAACCCAGGGTTCTTCAAGCTTGCAATCGCGCGCCTGTTCAAGGCCCATCAGACATCAGCGCGCAGTTTGGCCGAACTCTTGCCTGAATCGCATTCTGCCCAGCGATTTTCAGCGGACTCCGAGCAACAGTGACAGCTAATTGTGATTTGATTTCTACCAACGCCGCCAGTATGGCGGCCCACCCCAGCCATATGGGTAATTCGAGTTGGCATACCGGCTGATCTCATCCCTCGTGCTCAGTTGAAGAACGCAGTTGCGCCACGGATCGGAATTGGCGGTGAAGCCCAGTCGTGCGCAGGCCGGGCCGTACTCGATCATGATGCGGTCCATGTCCGCTTGTTGCTGGAGCGCGCGCTCTTGCGGGGTGGAGCAAGCGGTCAGGCAAAGCGCGCTTGCCGTGGCCAGGAGCAAGGTACGCATGGTGGTCTCCCATCGTTGGTGCGTGGTCAATCAGTGTATGCGCGATGGATGATCTATCCATGATGCATATCAATCGTGTTTGCCGCGTTGAAGTGCGGCGGCCATGCAGGATGGTTTCGTAAAATTCTGTTTTTAAGGCAAGATCGGGTCGCCGACCAACGACGGTTGGCGCCGGGAGAATCGATGCGCGCGGGATATGACAAACGATGGGGACGAAGGGGCGCGCTGGCATTGGCGCTGCTGGTGTTGCTGACTCTGCTGGTGGCGTGCGCTGGCTGGCTGTATCTGCGGGCCAGTCTGCCGCAGCTGGACGGCAGCCGCCAGGCAGCTGGTCTGGCCGGTGTCGTCACGGTGCAACGCGACGCGCGCGGCGTGCCCTTGCTGACGGCGGCGGACAGGTCCGATCTCGCCTACGCCACCGGCTTCGTCCACGCACAGGACCGCTTTTTTCAGATGGACTTGATGCGCCGCTCAGGGGCAGGGGAGTTGGCCGAGCTGTTCGGCGCCAAGGCGCTGCCGCTGGACCGAGCCCACCGCCTGCATCGCTTCCGCGCACGCGCCGAGGCGCTGCTGGCGCGCGTGGCCGCGGACGACCGCCGCTTCCTCGACCGCTACGTGGCCGGCATCAACGACGGCCTGCGCGGCCTGCGCGCTCGTCCGTTCGAATACGCGCTGACCGGGACCACGCCGCGCCCCTGGCAGGCGGCCGATTCGCTGCTGGTGGCGTACGCCATGTATTTCGATCTGCAGGGGATGCAGGAAAATCGCGAACTGGCGCGCGGCTGGGTGGCCGGGCACAGCGATGAGGCCCAACTGGCCTTCCTGCTGCCGCCGTCGAGCGTGTTCGATGCGCCGCTCGACGCGGAGGCGGTGGAGGCGCCGCCGGCACCGATTCCGGCGGCGGCGCCGGCATGGTGGGGGATGCCGGCGGCGTTGCCGGCCGTGCCGCAGCTGGCTTCGGCCCCTGCCGCCGAATCGGATTTCGTCGATGCGGTCGGCAGCAATAACTGGGCGGTGGCCGGCGCGCGCAGCAGCAATCGGCGCGCGATCCTGTCGAACGACATGCACCTGAACCTGCAACTGCCGGCCACCTGGTACCGGGTGGCGATGCGCTACCGCGATGCGTCCGGCCAGCCGCGTCAGCTGGCTGGATTGACCTTGCCGGGGGCGCCGCCGGTGCTGACCGTCGGCAGCAATGGCCATGTGGCGTGGGGCTACACCAACGCCTACGGCGACTTCATCGACCTGATCGAGGTGACCGGCGGCGCGCTGCCGGTCACTCACCATCGCGAAACGATCCTGGTCAAGGGCGCCGCGGCGGCCGTGATCGATGTGCGCGATACCGCGATGGGTCCGCTGCGCGAGGCCGACGGGCGCACTTTTGCCGTGCACTGGATCGCCCACCATCCGGCCGCCCTCAATCTGCGCCACCGCGAACTCGAATCGGTCGACACGGTCGAGCGGGCGCTGGCGGTGGCGGCGACCATCGGCCTGCCGGCGCAGAACTTCGTCGCCGGCGATGCGCAGGGCCATATCGGCTGGACCATCACTGGCCCGCTGCCGCGCCGTACGGCGTCAGCTTCGGCTACCGGCACGGCCGCAGCCGCGGGCGCAGCCGTAGCCGGTTCGCGCGACGCCAGCTTTCCGCTGACGCTCGGCGGCGCCGTGCCGACCTGGGACGGCGTGCTCGATGCGGCCGATTATCCGACAGTGATCGACCCGGCTGGCGGACAGATCTCCACTGCCAATAACCGCCAGCTGGCCGGGCCGCAGGCACGGTTGATCGGCGACGGCGGCTTCGATCTGGGGGCACGCAATCGCCAGGCGCGCGACGCGCTGCGGGCGCTGGGAGACGCGACCGACGTCGCCGGCGTGTACGGCGTGACCCTGGACGACCGCGCCGTGTTCATCGACCGCTGGCGCCGCCGCGCCTTGGCCTTGCTCGACGCCGACGCCGTCAAGGACAAACCGCAGCGCGCGCAGTTCGCGCGTCTGCTGCGCGAGAGTTGGAACGGCCGTGCCAGCGTGGACTCGGCCGGCTACCGGCTGGCGCGCGGCTTCATGTGGGCCTTGTACGAGCAGGCCTATGGCGGCGCCAACCAGGCGCTCGAGCGTATTGGCCCGCGCATCGACATGCACGCGGCCAGTTCACGCTGGCCGGCAGTGATGGAGCGCCTGCTCGACGCGCAGCCGGCCGGCTGGCTGCCGCGCTCCTATCCGAGTTGGCGCGCGTTCCAGCTGGCCGCCATCGACCGCATCAGCGCCCAGCTGACGAGCGAGGGCGCACCGCTGGCGACCGCCACCTGGGGCCGGCGCAACACGGCCGACATCGCCCACCCGATCAGCATGGCCGTGCCGATCCTGAAACGCTGGCTGGCGGCGCCGGCCGACCAACTCCCCGGCGACGCCAACATGCCGCGCGTGGCCGGCAGCAAATTCGGCCAGTCCGAACGCCTGACCGTCAGTCCGGGAAAAGAAGAGGAGGGCGTCTTCAACATGCCCGGCGGCCCCAGCGGCCACCCGCTCTCCCCATTCTTCATGAGCGACCACCCCGACTGGGTGGCGGGCAGGCCCGGCCCCCTGTTACCCGGCCCTGCAATCCACACGCTGCGCTTCGAACCGATAGCCAGCCGCTAGCCAAGGAAGGCGACGAGGGCGTTCGAAGTAAAAGTCAGCTCACCGCACCGGCCATTCCCCGAGGCGACGAAGATCAGAATCGGGTCTACGTTAACGAAAAATCCCGGCTTCGCCGGGAGCTTTTCACCTGACTACACAAACAAAAGTGGATTTTCACTTTTGTTTGACGTTTTCATCCGGCCCCGCCGGACTGATCAGATCCAAACAAAAGTAGGGTTTCACTTTTGTTTGAGAGGATTTTGGCAATCGCCTCATGCGGCGACGGATGCCCCAGATAAAAGCCCTGCACCATGTCGCAACCGTACTCCTCCAGCAGCGCCAGCTGGGCATCGGTCTCGACGCCTTCGGCCACCACCACCATCTTCAAACCGTGCGCCATGGCGATGATGGCGCGGGTGATGGCGGCGTTTTCGGTGTCCTGCGGCAGGCCGCTGATAAAACTCTTGTCGATTTTTAGCGCCCGCACGTCGAAGCGCTTGAGGTAGTTCATCGACGAGTAGCCGGTGCCGAAATCGTCGATCGACAACTGCACGCCGATCGCGCGCAGCTGCTCCATGGCCGCCATGGTAGCGCGGGCGTCGTCCATCAGGGTGCCCTCGGTCAGTTCGAGTTCGAGCAGATTCGGATCGAGCCCGCTGTCGTGCAGCGCCGACTGCACGATCTGGCTCAGGTTGTCGTCCTTGAACTGCTTGGCCGACAGGTTGACCGCCATGCGGATGCTGCGTCCGACGCTGCGCTGCCAGGCGCGCGCCTGTTGGCAGGCGGTGCGCAGCACCCACTCGCCGATCGGTACGATCAAGCCGGTGTCTTCGGCCAGCGGGATGAACTCATTGGGCGAAATCAGGCCGCGCTCTGGATGGCGCCAGCGCACCAGCGCTTCGACGCCGACGATCTCACCGCTGGCGACGTCGATCTGCGGCTGGTAGAGCAGGTACAGCTCCTGGTTCTTCAAGGCGCGGCGCAGTCCCACTTCGAGCTTCACGTGGCTCATGATCTGCATGGTCAGCGAAGAGCTGTACAACTTGGCGTTGTTCTTGCCGCAGTTTTTGGCGTGGTACATGGCGGTGTCGGCGAATTTGAGCAGCGAATCGCAGTCGTCGCCATCCTCCGGAAACAGCGAGATGCCGATGCTGGCGGTGACGAAAATCTCGTTGCCCTCGATGAGGAACGGCCGGCGCATCGCTTCCTTGACGCGGTGGGCCACGTTGAGCGCATGGTCGACCCGTTCGAGGTCGGGGATCAGGATCGTGAATTCGTCGCCGCCCAGGCGCGCCAGGTTGCTGATATGTTCGCCGCGCGAGACCAGGTCGGTCGGCCGGGTGGTTTCGCGCAGACGTTCCGAGACCACCTTGAGCAGATGGTCGCCGACGTTGTGGCCGAGCGTGTCGTTGATGCGTTTGAAGGCGTCGAGGTCCATGAACAGCACGGCGAACTTCTTGTTGCCGATCTTCGAGCGGTGGAGTTCGCGCTCGAGTGTTTCGAGGAAGGCCTGGCGGTTGGGGATGCCGGTCAGGCTGTCGCAGTAGGCCAGGCGGCGAATCTGTTCCTCGGTGCGTTT
>JAQGNM010000268.1 GCA_028291845.1 Massilia sp.
GACAGGCCCGCAGGGCCTGTCCCCGGGCCTGTCCCCGGCCTGATCACGTTCCCAGGAACATCTGCTGTAAATCGTTCAAAAACCGCAGCCCCAATTCCGTCGGCCGGATGATCTTGTGGTCGCGGTACAGCAGCCCCCTGGCCTCGGCCGCATTGAGCGGCGCCTCGATCGCATTGATTCCCATCCCGGTCCGTTCGCCGAACAGATTCGGCGAAAACCCTTCGGTCAGCCGCAGGGTGTTGAGGGCGAATTCAAAACCCATGTCGGCGCGGGCGATTTCGAATTCTTCCTGGACCGGGTTGCCCGCCTGCGCCGCTCTCATGTACGACTCAGGCTGCTTGAACCTGGCCTGGCGGATGATCCGGTGCGGGAACGACAGCTTCGAATGGGCGCCGGCGCCGATGCCGAGGTAGTCGCCGAACTCCCAGTAATTGAGGTTGTGGCGCGCGCGCCGGCCCGGTTGGGCGAACGCCGACACTTCGTAGTGCCCGTAGCCGTGCGCGGCCATGGTGGCGGCGATCATGTCCTGCATGTCGGCGCTGGCATCATCGTCGGGCAGCACCGGCGGATACTTCGCAAACACCGTGTTCGGCTCCATCGTCAGGTGGTACAGCGACAAATGCGGCGGCCGGTACGACAGGGCGGTGGCCAGATCCTGCCTGGCCTGCTCCAGCGTCTGGGTCGGCAGCGCATACATCAGGTCGAGGTTGAAATTGTCGAAATTGGCGGCGGCGATCTCCACCGCCCTTCTCGCTTCGCCGTCGTCGTGGATGCGGCCGAGCGCCTGCAAGTGCCCGGCGTTGAAACTCTGGATGCCGATCGACAGGCGGTTGACGCCGCTGGCGCGGTAGGACTTGAATTTTTCCGCTTCGAAGGTGCCGGGATTGGCTTCCATGGTGATCTCGGCGTCGATATCGAGCGGCAGCAGGGTGCGCACCATCGACAGCAGTTGATCGAGGCCCCTGGCCGACAGCAGGCTGGGGGTGCCGCCGCCGATGAACACCGTGTAGATCTTGCGGCCCCAGATCAGCGGCAGCGTCTGCTCCAGGTCGAGGCGTACGGCATCGAGGTAGGCTTGCTCGGGCAATTCCCCCTTCGCTTCGTGCGAGTTGAAATCGCAGTACGGGCACTTGCGCACGCACCAGGGAAAGTGGATGTACAGGGACAAGGGCGGCAAGGCGGTCAGCTGCAAGCCGCCCGGCTGCAGATACTGCAAGGCGCTGGCGGCTGGCGAACGGGGATCGGCCAGGGTTGGATCGGCAACCGTACCAGGCTTGTCGATCTTGTCTGCCTTGGCGCCGATGCCGACCAGTTTAATCGGGATCATGTCAGTGTCGTCTTGAGTGTATTTTCCAGCTTCGCCACCAGCGCGCGCAGCGCCTGGCCCCTGTGCGAATGGGTGTTTTTCTCGAGCGGGGACAGCTCGGCGGCGGTCTTGCCCAGCGCCGGCAACCAAAAATGGGGATCGTAGCCGAAGCCGTGTTCGCCGCGCGCCGCTTCGATGATTTCGCCCGCCCAGACCCCATCGGCGATCACCGGTTGCGGGTCGTCGGCGTGGCGCACGTACACCAGCACGCAGTAATAATAGGCCGATTTGTCGGCATGGGCCGCCAGATCGGCGATCAGCCTGGCGCTGTTGGCGGCGTCCGACTTCGGTTCGCCCGCGTAGCGCGCCGACCACACCCCAGGCGCGCCGCCGAGCGCGTCGACGCACACGCCCGAATCGTCGGCCAGCGCCGGCAGACCGGTCAGGCGGGCCGCGTGGCGCGCCTTGGTCAGCGCGTTTTCGACAAAAGTGGCGAACGGCTCTTCGGCCTCCGGCACGCCGAATTCGTCCTGGGCGTGCAACTCGAAGCCGAGGGCGCCGAGGATCTGGCCGAACTCCCTGAGTTTGCCGGCGTTGTTGGAAGCGAGGACGAGACGTTGGGTCATGGTTATGCTGGTAGCGGAGAGAAGCGGGCATTTTACTCTCATGGTCAGCGGTGCGCGCCTTGACAGGGTGCACACTGTCAGGTCAAATTGCTCAGCGGACAAGGTTACCGGAGTAGCCGCCGTAGAACCTGCCCGGACTTTACCCCCTTTGAATACCGACCACGCCGATCCCGACACCGCCGCGCCCGACCCACAGCTCGCGCCACAGCCCGACTACCGGGCCCTGTTCGATGCCGCCCCGACAGCAACCCTGGTGCTGACCACGCGCTTCACCATCGTCAGCGCCAACGCCGCCTTCCTGCGCCTGACCGGGCGCGCCCTGGCCGACCTGCACGGCCGGTGCGTGTTCGAGGCCTTCCCCGACAACCCGGACGATCCGCTGGCCGACGGCGTGGCGCGGCTGCGCGAGTCGCTCGAGCGCGTGCGCGACAGCGGCCGGCCCGACAGCATGATGGTGCAGCGCTACGATGTCGCCGTCAGGCCGGCAGCCGGCGGCGAAGGCGCGCCCGTGCATCCCGAGTTCAGGGCGCGCTACTGGCAGCCGCTCAACACCCCGCTGCTCGATGCCGATGGCCGGGTGGCGCAGATCATCCACACCGTCGAGGAAGTGGCCAGCTCGCAGCGCGTGCGCACCCACCGCCTGCGGCACGTGCTCGCTGCCGTCACCGACACCATCCGCGACCTGAAAAGCGCCGACGACATCGGCTACCACGCGGCGGCGATCCTCGGCCAGGCGCTGGCGGCGAGCCGGGTCGGCTACGGCACCATCGAACATGGCGACGACGTTCTCACGGTGCGGCGCGACTGGTGCGCGGCCGGCGTCGACACCCTGGCAGGCACCGTCGCGCTGCGCGACTACGGCACCTTTTTCGACGACCTCAAGGACGACAAATTCCTGGTCATCGACGACGTCGCCGACGACCCCAGGACACGCCGCTCCCTGGACGCCATGCGCGCGCGCGGCGTCGGCGCCCTGGTCAACGCGCCGCTGGTCGAACACGGCGTGTTCACCGCCCTCCTGTACGTCAACAACGCCACGCCGCGGGCGTGGATGGCCGAGGAAGTGGCGCTGATCCGCGAGGTGGCGGCGCGCATCCGCACCGCCAGCGAACGGCTGCGCGGCGAGGCCGCCCTGCGCGAGAGCGAAGCGAAATTTCGCACCATCGCCGACGCCCTGCCGCAGATGGTATGGTCGACCCTGCCCGACGGCTATCACGACTATTACAACGAGCAGTGGTATGCGTTCACCGGGGTGGCGCGCGGCAGTACCGACGGCGAAGGCTGGAACGACATTTTCCACCCGGACGACCAGAAGCGCTCGCGGGTGGCCTGGCAGGCCAGCCTGGCCACCGGCAAAACCTATGAGATCCAGTACCGCCTGCGCCACCACAGCGGCGTGTACCGCTGGGTGTTAGGGCGCGCGCTGCCGGTGCGCGACGAGGTCGGTGGCATCATCCGCTGGATGGGCACCTGCACCGACATCCACGACCAGAAGCTGGCCGAGGACGAATTGCGCCAAGCGGCGCGGCGCAAGGACGAATTTCTGGCCATGCTGGCGCACGAACTGAGAAATCCCCTGGCGCCCATCAGCAGCGCCGCGCAGCTGTTGACGCTCGGTCATGGCGACATGGCGCGGGTGAAAAAATCCGGCGAAATCATCCTGCGCCAGGTGCGCCACCTGACCGACCTGGTCGACGACCTGCTCGACGTCTCGCGCGTTACCCGCGGCCTGGTGCAGATCGAAAAGACCGACCTCGATCTGAAGGACGTGCTGCACAGCGCCGTCGAGCAGGCGCGCCCGCTGATCGAAGCGCGCCAGCACACGCTGCACGTGGAGATCACCGACGCGCCCACCGAGGTGTCGGGCGACAAGACGCGGCTGGTGCAGGTGGTGGTCAACCTGCTCAACAACGCCGCCAAGTACACCGCCCAGGGCGGCCAGATCACCCTGTCGCTCGAGGCCGACGAGCGCGAAGCCTGCATCATGGTGGCCGACAACGGCAGCGGCATCTCGCCCAATTTGCTGCCCTACGTGTTCGACCTGTTCGTGCAAGCCGAACGCACCCCCGACCGCGCCCAGGGCGGCCTGGGCCTCGGCCTGGCGCTGGTCAAGCGCATCGCCGCCCTGCACGACGGCAGCGTCCACGCTTTAAGTGAAGGCCTGGGCCAGGGCAGCAGCTTCATGATGATCATCCCGCTGCGCGCGCATGGCGACGCCGCCGAAGCGCAAGCCGCGCCGGCCGCCGGCACGGCCAAGGCGCCGGCCGGCCCGGCGCGCGTGCTGATCGTCGACGACCACATCGACGGCCTGCAGATGCTGTCGGCGCTGCTGACGGCGCAAGGCCACCAGGTGGCGATGGCGCAGGACGGCGCCGGCGCCCTGAAGGCAGCGGCGAGCGCCGCTTTCGATGTGTACGTGCTCGACATCGGCTTGCCCGACATCGACGGCTACCAGCTGGCGCGCCAGTTAAGGATGACCGAAAGCGGAGAAAAGGCCTTGATGATCGCGCTGACCGGCTACGGCCAGGCGCACGACCGGGTGCTGTCGAAAGCGGCGGGGTTCGATCATCATTTTGTGAAGCCGGTTGATAGTGCGGTGCTGGCCGAATTGTTGATGAACCGTTAAGCGTAAATGGGACAGGCACCTACGGCGCCAGTCCCCCCTGCGCTCGGTGTTAACTCAGCCCCAGGGCTGCTTTTTGAAGACGAATCAACTCCGCGACGCCGCCTTCGGCCAGATCCAATAACCGATTCATCCCCGCCCGGTCGAACGCCGCGCCTTCGGCGGTACCCTGCACCTCGATGAAATGGCCGGCCTCGGTCATCACCACGTTCATGTCGGTATCGCACCCTGAATCCTCGACGTAGTCCAGGTCAAGCACCGGCACGCCACCAACCACGCCGACCGAGATCGCCGCGACAAAACTTTTCAAGGGAATCGTCTCGACGGCGCCGCGCGCCTGCAATTGGGTGAATGCGTCGTACGCGGCCACCATGGCGCCGGTGATCGAGGCGCAGCGGGTGCCGCCGTCGGCCTGGATGACGTCGCAGTCGAGGTGCAGGGTGCGCTCGCCGAAAGCCTGCAAATCAAACGCGGCGCGCAGCGAGCGGCCGATCAGTCTCTGGATTTCCTGGGTGCGGCCGGATTGCTTGCCGCGCGCCGCTTCGCGGTCCATGCGGGTGTGGGTCGAGCGCGGCAGCATGCCGTATTCGGCGGTCAGCCAGCCCTGCCCCTTGCCCTTCAAGAAGCCCGGCACTTTTTCTTCGATGCTGGCGGTGCAGATCACCTTGGTGTCGCCGCACTCGATCAGCACCGAACCCTCGGCATGCCTGGTGTATTGGCGGGTGATGAGGATGTTGCGCAGCTGGTCGACGGCGCGCCCGCTCGGGCGGTTAAATTCAGTCATGGAAGTCCTGGTTAAAGTAAACGGTTTATTTCAATACCTGGTTGGAGCGCTCGATGGCGCCGCGGATTTCGGCAATCGCCTTTTCGATCTCGTCGTCGTTGAAGGCGTCCACTTCGAGTGACGCGTCAAGCGTGGCGTTGGCGGCGATGGTGGTGCTGACCAGGTTCTCCGGCAGCATTTCGGTCGAGATCACGGTGGCGTCGGCCGGCAGCGAGTCAACCAGGCTGCCCTGCCACATGATGGCCAGCGCGGTGGTGTTGTCGCCGGTCGGGCCGGCCACCTGCACGGCCATGTCGACCAGTTCGGGCACCGCCCGCACGATGGTCTGGGTGGCCAGCCGGTGGGTGATCTCTTCGTCTGGCACGGTGCCCCACAAGCCGTCCGAACACAGCAAAATGACGTCGCCCGGCAGCAGGCTGGCCTGGCGGCCCACCTCGACCTTCGGCAGGCTGGAGGCGCCGATGCAGTTATACAGCTTGTTGCGGTCGGGATGGGTGGCGCGCTGGGACGGCTCGGCCAGGCCGCGGTCGATCAGGTGCTCGATGTGCGAATGGTCGCGCGTGCGGCCGAGGATCTGGCCGCGCCGCATCCAGTACAGGCGCGAGTCGCCGCAGTGCGCCCAGATCGCCGTGTTGTGCTGGATCAGGCAGGCGACCACCGTGGTGCGCGGCGTTTCCGGCAGATGGTTATCAAGGCGGTAGCGGTGGATCTCGTCGTGCGCGGCCACAAAGGCGTCCTCGAGAAACCGCTCGGGCTTTTTTACATACGGCGTGGCCTGCTGCTGGAACAGGCTCGACATGGTCGAGAGCATGATGGTGGCGGCCACCTCGCCGCGCACGTGGCCGCCCATGCCGTCGGCCAGCACCAGCAGCAGGGCGTCGCGCGTGAAGCTGTAGCCCATGCGGTCCTGGTTGACCTTGCGTCCGCCGATCTGGCTCTCCTGGTAGACTGAAAATTGCATGACTTCTCCGGCGTCAGGTTGGACCGGCGGAACCGCCGTTCTTGCGGCCGAAGCCGGTCATTTTGCCCACCAGGGCGCGCAATGCGCTGCCAACGCTGCCGGCGCTGCCGGCCGCCTCGGCGGCCGGCAGCGGCATCTGCAGCACCTTCTGCACGGCGAACACGCTTTGCGGACGCGCCAGCGGGTCCATCGCCAGGCACGAGCGCACCATGCCGAGCAGGTCGTCCGAGTAGATGCCGGCCAGCTTGTCGAACTGGGCCGCCATCTTGTCCTCGCCTTTTCGCTGGTCGGCCGGCTGCGGCGGCGCGCCCGCCATGCAGGCGAAGATCGAGGCGCCGATGCTGTAAATGTCCGACCACGGCCCCAGCGCCGCCGCCTTCGAATACAGGTCGGGCGGCGCAAACCCCGGGGTGTACATCGGCGTCAGTTTCGGTACGTCGGCGTTGATGGTCTGGCGCGCGGCGCCGAAGTCGAGCAGCAGCGGCGAGCCGTCGGTGCGCAAATAAATGTTCGCCGGTTTCAAATCGAGATGCAGCAGCTTGTTCGCATGCACCTCGCGCAGGCCGCTGCAGACGTTGGCAAACACCTGGCGGATGAACGGCTCGCCGACCCGGCTGCCCTTGGCGTTGTAGCGCGCGATGTGCTCCTGCAGCGAGTGGCCGGACTCGTAGGCCATCACCATGTAGACGGTTTCATTGGCGCGGAAAAAATTGAGCACCCGCACCACGTTGGGGTGGGCAATCAGCGCCAGCGCCCGCCCTTCCTCGAAAAAGCATTTCAGGCCGATGCGAAACACCGGCAAATTGGCCTTGGCGATGACGGGAATCAGCTCGCCCGGCTGGCGCAGCGCCAGGGCGCTGGGCAGGTATTCCTTGATGGCGACGGCGTTGCCTTCATGGTCATACGCCAGGTAAACAATACTGAACCCGCCGGACGCAATTTTCTTTACAATGCGATATCCAGCAATTTCCAGCCCATCGGGCAATGGGGCGTTGTTTTGTGCAGCCATTGAGGGTCTAAGTTCCTTGCTAAACACATCGATTGTGTGGATAAATCATTGCTTTGTAAAGAAAAGATAAATTCCGGGGACTCCATTGAGCATTTCAAGCATGACAGGTTACGCGGTCGCGACCAGTGAAGGCGCCGCGGGCACTTTGACGATCGAAATCAAGAGCGTCAACTCGCGTTTTCTCGACCTGCAGTTTCGTATCAACGATGAGTTGCGCGCCCTGGAACCGGACCTGCGCGCCGCCATCATGGCCGCCATCACCCGCGGCAAGGTCGAAGCGCGGCTGTCGTTCGGCCGCAAGGTGGCAGGCGGCTCGCAAGCCTTGAATATGTCCCTGTTAAATGACCTGGCGCGCATGCAGGCCGAGGTCGCCAAGCATTTTGTCTCGGCCCCGGTCATGACGGTGGCCGAACTGCTGCGCTGGCCCGGCGTGATCGAAGAAGCGACCGTCGGCCAGGAGTCGCTGCAAGGCGATGTCGCCGCCCTGACCGCGCGCACCGTCGCCGCCTTTGTCGAGAGCCGCCGGCGCGAAGGCGCCGCCCTGCAGGCGATGCTGGAGGCGCGCATCGACGCCATGGACGTCATCGTCAAGCGCATCTCGCCGCTGATCCCGCAGGTGATCGCGCAGTTCCAGCAAAAGGCGGTCGAGCGCATGCAGGATGCGCTGGGCCTGGCCGGCCACGGCACCCCGTCGACCCTGACGCGCCAGGAAGCGTTCGAGCGGATCCGCCAGGAAGTGACCTTGTACGGCATCCGCATCGACGTCTCGGAAGAACTCTCGCGCCTGTCGGCGCACCTGAACGAGACGCGCCACATCCTGAAAAAGGGCGGCCAGGTCGGCAAGCGCCTCGACTTCATGATGCAGGAACTGAACCGCGAAGCGAACACGCTGGGCGCCAAGGCGTCGGTAAAAGAGCTGGCCGACGCCTCGATGGAACTCAAACTACTGATCGAGCAGATGCGCGAGCAGGTGCAGAACCTCGAGTAAATGCAAGCTGGCCGCCGGCGCCATCGCGGCGCCGGCCGCCATTACCACCCGCCCTACCGTTTCAAGGAATCCGCATGCACACCCCCACCGCTTTCGCCGGCAGCCTGTTCATCGTCGCCGCGCCGTCCGGCGCCGGCAAGTCGACCCTGGTCAACGCCCTGCTCAAGCAGGAGCCGGCCATCAAATTGTCGATCTCGACCACCACGCGCCAGCCCCGCCCGGGCGAAGTCGACGGCCGCGAATACCATTTCACCACCGCGGAAGATTTTCTCGCGCGCGCCGACGCCGGCGAATTTCTCGAGTGGGCCGAAGTGCACGGCAATTACTACGGCACCTCGCGCCTGATGGTCGAAGAAGTCATGAAGGCCGGCACCGACGTGCTGCTGGAGATCGACTGGCAGGGCGCGCGCCAGGTGCGCAAGCAGTTTCCGGGCGCGGTCGGCATCTTCATCGTGCCGCCGTCGATCGCCGCGCTGGAAGAGCGTTTGCACAAGCGCGGCCAGGACGAACCGCACGTGATCACCAAGCGCCTGCTGGCCGCCGGCGGCGAGATCGCTCACGCTCCCGACTTCGACTATGTTATTATCAATGAAGAGTTCAACGTCGCCTTGTCAGAGATGAGCGCGATTGTCAAAGCGACACGAGCGCGGTTTCCCCAACAGGCCGCGCGCAACGCCGCCTTGTTTGCCCAACTGGGTATTCACGCGGCGCAACCGTAAGTTCCTGCACAAGCACGCGCCCGCCCGGCGCCACCCTTAAAACACCTGGAGTAGTCATGGCACGTATTACCATTGAAGATTGTTTGAAGAACATCCCCAACCGTTTTCAGCTGACCCTGGCTGCGACCTACCGCGCGCGCCAGCTGCTGCAAGGCCACACCCCGAAGGTCGACGCCAAAGACAAGCCGACCGTGGTGGCCCTGCGTGAAATCGCCGCCGGCAAAGTCGGTATTGAAATGCTGAAAAAAGTACCGATGTAAGTCACACTCCGGTGACAGCGTCCCCACCTCTCATATCTGTCATTCTGGTATTCTGCTTGGGTCTTATTTTCCCACAAGCTTTCCACAGCGGCTGATTGACTAATATATGAGTCTGAATACACCGGAAGCGACCCACCCCGGCACGCCGCCCGCGCCCCCTTCGAGGTCGGCACGGGCGGCAGCCAAGCAGGAAGTCCCCGCCGCCCCCGCCCCCGCTGTTGCTTCGGTGACACATCTGGTCACCCGCCTGGCCGAATACCTGACACCGTCGGAACTGAAAAAAGTCAAGGAAGCCTACCGCTTCTCCGACGAAATGCACCTGGGCCAGGTCCGCAAATCGGGCGAGCCGTACATCATCCACCCGATCGCCGTCGCCGAAATCTGCGCCGAGTGGAAGCTCGACGCCCAGGCCATCATGGCCGCCTTCCTGCACGACGTCATGGAAGACCAGGACGTCAAGAAGGAAGAGTTGATCGAGCGCTTCGGCGCCCCGGTCGCCAACCTGGTGGACGGCCTGTCGAAGCTGGAAAAGATCG
>JAQGNM010000317.1 GCA_028291845.1 Massilia sp.
TAGCCCAATTTGCCACCGAACTGAAGATGCCTGCAGACTTGCTGCTGACGCAGCTGCGTTCTGCCGGCGTCGAGAAAAGTTCGACGTCAGATCCATTGTCGAAAGATGATAAGGATAAGCTGTTGAACCACCTGCGCCGTACCCACGGCGCAGCGGCCGACACGGAAAAGAAGAAAATCACCTTGACCCGCAAGGAAACTTCCGAGATCAAACAGGCTGACGCTTCGGGCAAGAGCCGCACCATCCAGGTGGCGGTAAAGAAAACGCGCACCTTCGTGCAGCGTGAAGAGCCGGTCGCGCCAGTGGCGGCCCCGGCCGCGCCGGCCGCGCCGGTGGTTGACGCCGCCGAAGTCGCCCGCCGCGAGGACGAAGCGCGCCGCCAGGCCGAGCTGATCGTTCGCCAGGAAGCGGACTTGCGTGAAAAGCAGGAACGCCTCGCCAAGCTCGACGCCGAGAAGGAAGCCCAGGCCAAGCAGGCCGAAGCCGACGCCAGGAAGCAGGCTGCCGAAGAAGCCAAGCGCAGCGCTGCTGCCGCCGCGACCGCGACCGCCAATGCCGACGACGCCGCTGCCAGCGCCACCAAGAAAGCCGCCGACGACGAAGCGAAAGCCAAAGCCGCCGCTGCCGCCAAGGACGCTGCCGCCAAGGCCGAAGCCAACGAAAAGGCCCGTAAAGCCGTCGCCGATGAAGTGGCCCAGATCAAGGCCATGATGAACGCGCCCCGCCGCGCCATCAAGGCCCCCGAGCCTGCGCCGGCGCCGGTTGCCGCCATCAAGCCGAAAGCGCCTGAAGGCACCTTGCACAAGCCAGCCGATAAAAAGCCGGGCGACAAGCCGGCCGATGCCAAAAAAGTGCTGGGACCGGACAAGAAATCGATCAAGTCGGCCAATGTGTCGTCGACCTGGTCGGACGACGCCAAGAAACGCGGCGCGCCTGGTGCCATCAAGCCGCGCGGCAACGTCGGCACCGGTGGCCGCGACAGCTGGCGCGGTGGCGCAAAGGGTGGCCGCCGCAATTCGCACGCGGACGATCGCGAAACCAATTTCCAGGCGCCGACGGAAGCAGTGGTCAAGGACGTTCACGTCCCTGAAACCATCACCGTTGCCGAACTGGCGCACAAGATGTCGGTCAAGGCTTCGGAAGTCATCAAGCAGTTGATGAAGCTGGGCCAGATGTGCACGATCAACCAGGTGCTGGACCAGGAAACGGCGATGATTCTCGTCGAGGAAATGGGCCACAAGGCGTTTGCCGCTGCCGAGGACGATCCGGAAGCGTTGCTGGCCGACCAGGGCGAGCACACCCATTTCGAATCGTCGGCGCGCGCGCCGGTGGTCACCGTCATGGGTCACGTCGACCATGGTAAAACCTCGCTGCTCGACTACATCCGCCGCGCCAAAGTGGCATCCGGCGAAGCGGGCGGCATCACGCAGCACATCGGCGCCTACCACGTCGAAACGCCGCGCGGCATGATCACCTTCCTCGACACCCCGGGTCACGAAGCGTTTACGGCCATGCGTGCTCGCGGCGCCAAGGCCACCGACATCGTCATCCTGGTGGTGGCGGCGGACGACGGCGTGATGCCGCAAACGAAGGAAGCGATCGCTCACGCGAAAGCGGCCGGCGTGCCGCTGGTGGTAGCGATCAACAAGATCGACAAGCCGGGCGCCAACCTCGACCGCGTAACGCAGGAACTGGTTGCCGAACAGGTGGTGCCGGAAGAATACGGTGGCGAATCGCCATTCGTGCCGGTGTCGGCAAAAACCGGCGCCGGTATCGACGACCTGCTGGAACAAGTGCTGTTGCAGGCCGAAGTGCTGGAACTGAAAGCGCCGGTCGATGCGCCGGCTCGCGGCCTGGTGGTCGAAGGCCGTCTCGACAAGGGCCGCGGCCCGGTCGCGACCATCCTGGTGCAGTCCGGTACCTTGAAGCGCGGCGACGTGATTCTGGCCGGTTCCTCGTTCGGCCGCGTGCGCGCCATGCTGGACGAAAACGGCAAGTCGATCACCGAAGCGGGTCCGTCGATTCCTGTGGAAATCCAGGGCTTGACCGAAGTGCCGGTGGCGGGCGAAGAAGTGATGGTGATGGCCGACGAGCGTAAAGCCCGTGAAATTGGTCTGTTCCGTCAAGGTAAGTTCCGCGACGTCAAACTGGCCAAGCAGCAAGCAGCCAAGCTGGAGAACATGTTCGACCAGATGGCCGAAGGCGAAGTCAAGAACCTGCCGATTATCGTCAAGACCGACGTGCAAGGTTCGCTGGAAGCGCTGGTCGGTTCGCTGCAAAAACTGTCGACCGCGGAAGTGCGCGTGCAAGTGGTGCACTCGGCCGTCGGCGGCATCACGGAATCGGACGTCAATCTGGCGGTGGCCTCGAAAGCGGTCATCATCGGCTTCAACGCCCGTGCCGATGCGCAAGCGAGAAAGCTGGCCGAATCGAATGGTGTGGATATTCGTTACTACAACATCATTTACGACGCCATCGAAGAGATCAAGGCTGCGCTGTCGGGCATGCTGGCGCCGGAGAAGCGCGAAACCGTCACCGGTCAGGTCGAGATTCGCCAGGTCATCCTGGTCTCGAAAGTCGGCGCGATTGCCGGTTGCCTGGTCACCGATGGCGTGGTCAAGCGTTCGTCCTCGGTGCGCCTGCTGCGCAACAACATCGTGGTGTGGACTGGCGAAATCGACTCGCTCAAGCGCTTCAAGGACGACGTCAAAGAAGTACGCGCCGGTCTCGAGTGCGGCCTGTCGCTGAAGAACTACAACGACATCCAGGTTGGCGACACCCTGGAAGTGTTCGAAGTGCAGGAAATCGCCCGCACCTTGTAAGCGGCATTTGAAATACCGCAGGGCGCCATCGGCCTTTCCGCTGATCGGCGCCCTGTGCTTTTGTGAAGTAAAAGATCATGGCCAAACACAGTAAAAACATCCCCGCGCGCGGCTTGCGCGTGGCGGACCAGATTCAAAAAGACCTGTCGGTGATCATCGCCGGCGGTTTGAAGGACCCGCGCATCGGCATGGTGACCATCACCGAAGTGCAGCTGACCCCCGACTACGCCCACGCCAAAGTGTTTTATACGCTGCTGAGCGACAAGAAAGAAGTCATCAAGAACACCAACGACGGCTTGCAGGCAGCCTCCGGTTTCATCCGCAACCAGCTGGGTAAATTGCTGCACATCCACACCTTGCCGGCGCTGCACTTCGTGCATGACACCTCGACCTCGCGCGGGATGGAATTGTCGCTGTTGATCGATCAGGCGAACCAGAGCCGGGCGGCGGATGCCGAGCCGGATGAGGTTCCGGATGAAGATCAACCCGCTAACTAACTAGCAGGGGGACTGGCCGGGCCGCGTTCGGACCGCAGGTGCCTGTCCCATTCATGGCTCCGCCACCAAACTTCGACACCGCCGATGTTTTCGTGCTGTGTCGCGACTCGTAAAATGGGACAGGCACCCGCAGGGCGCCAGTCCCCCCATAAATGAAGCCAACACACACCAAAAAACCGCGCGACCTGGTCGACGGCGTCCTCCTGCTCGACAAGCCTGTCGGCCTGTCCTCCAACGACGCCCTCATCAAAGCCAAGCGCATCCTCAACGCCAAGAAAGCCGGCCACACCGGCACGCTCGACCCGTTCGCCACCGGCCTGTTGCCCCTGTGCTTCGGCGAAGCCACCAAGTTTTCGCAGGACTTGCTGGAAGCAGACAAGACCTATGAAACGACGGTCCACCTCGGCATCACCACCAATACCGGCGACACCGAGGGCGAAGCGATTGCGACGAAGGAAGTGAACGTTAGCGTCGAACAGATCGAGGAAGTCCTACAACAATTCCGCGGCCCGATCATGCAGGTGCCGCCGATGTATTCGGCCTTGAAACGCGACGGCAAAGCCTATTACGAATACGCCCGCGAAGGCATCACCCTGGAACGCGAAGCACGCCCGGTGACAATTCTCGACCTGAAATTTTTGGAATATTCTGCGCCGTTTTTGAAATTATCTGTCACCTGCTCCAAGGGCACCTATATCCGCGTTCTCGGCGAAGACATCGGCAACGCCCTCGGCTGCGGCGCCCACCTGAACGCCCTGCGCCGCACGCAAGTCGGCCCGTTGACGGTCGATGGCATGGTGACGCTGGAAGACATACAGGCTAATCCCGCGCCGCTGACGATGCTGGCGCCGGTCGATGCTTTGCTGTCTTCGTTTCCGGCGGTGATGCTGACAGATGAGCTGGCGAAGCGATTTTTGAACGGTCAACGCCTGGCGCTTGGCAAGGAAGACGTCACGGTCCCTGCCGAGCAGGGCAGGGTGCGCGTGTATCTGGGCGACAAACTGTTGGGGACGGCGCAGTTGCAGGAATATGCGATCCTGGCGCCGGAACGCTTGATCGCTTTTCAAAGGGAATAGCGCTGGCCGCGGGGTCGGAACATCAACAAGCGCATCGGTATTGAACTGCCTTCTGCAGGTACGATCACATCTAAACGGTGGCGATCGTGTCATCCGGATTTTTCAACGGGTAGTTATGAACGAACCAGCGCAACAAAGGCAACGCAGCAAAAACATGAATAAAAACATGGACGCCGTCGCTCGTCGGGACATCTTCGGTCAGGCACTTCAACCCGTCGGCGTTCAGCCCAATCGTAAGTTTCGATCCCGATAGCGAGAAGGCGTTTTTAGCGGCAGGTTCGAATAGCAGCACGGTTTCTGCTCGTGAAAACTCAAAGGTTCTGCCGTATGGCAAGCGCAACGGGATGATCGACTGGATTTCGTGAAATTCTGCGACGCTGAGCAACACTTCGGTATGTCGAAAGAAGAGCCAGAATTTGCGTTGTCGGAGGGCTAGCAAGCTAAGCGAGCTGTCTGCAACGACCCCGGTGGAACAACCGTCGCGTAGCGTGCCGTCGGCGACTTGAGTTTGTATTGTCCCGTCACGCAAGAATGTCTCGCGGGTGATATCCACAATACCCATCGGTATATGCGGCATTATT
>JAQGNM010000342.1 GCA_028291845.1 Massilia sp.
GCTGGCCGGCAGGGTGATCAGCGACACTTCCTGGAAGCGGTTCAAGCGCATCATGCGCGCCGTGCGCAGCATCACGGCCGGTACCCGCTCGAGGCCATTCAAGGTGTTCACGGCCATCACCACCACCGCGAACAGAAAGCCCAGCGCCACCAGCTGCCAGCGGTTCAGGCCGAACATCACGATCAGCATCGGGTACAGCACGAAAATCGGCACCGCGTAGTACGACAGCAGCAGCGGGTCGAGCACCCGGCGCACGCGCGGCAGTTTAAAAAGAAACACGCCGAACAGAAAGCCGAACACCACCGCCAGCAGCACGGCCAGGCCGGCCGACGTCAGGGTCAAGACGATGTCGGTTTTAAAAGTGCCGGCGGCCAGCAGCTTGACGGCGCTGACCGCCATCGCTGATGGCGGGATGAACGACACCGGGTTGATCCAGGCCAGCCGGCTGGCCAGTTCCAGCAGCAGGACGGCGCCGATGACCACGGCGGCGCGCAGCAGCGCCACGCGATTGCGTAACAGCGCCCGCTGGATGCCGCCATGGTCGGCGGCAGGCGCCAACACCGCGCTCATGGCCGCGCCCCCAGCGCCTTGATCGATTCGCCGCGCAGCATGCCCCAGATCTGCGCCTGCAGCGCGCCGTAGCGCGGGTCCATGGCGGTCTGGGCGTCGCGCTCGCGCGACCAGCCGGTGTCGACGATGTCGATGAAGGTGCCCGGGCGCGAGGACATCACGCCGATGCGGTCCGACAGCAGCACCGCCTCGTCGATCGAGTGGGTGATCAGCATGACGGTCGAACCGGTGTCGCGCCACAGCTTGAGCATTTCTTCACCCATCAGCAGGCGGGTTTGCTGGTCGAGCGCGCCGAACGGTTCGTCGAGCAGCATCAGGCGCGGACGCAGCACCATGGCGCGGGCGATGCATACGCGCTGGCGCATGCCGCCCGACAGCTGCGAAGGGTAGGACTTGGCGAAGTTGGCCAGGCCCATGAAGGCCAACGCGTGTTCGACCCGTTCGCGGATCTCGTTTTCCGGCAGGCCGGCACGGCGCACGCCGAAGGCGGCGTTGTCGTACACGCTCAGCCAGGGAAAACTGGCGTCTTCCTGGAACACCACGGCCACGCCGTCCGGCACCTGGCCGTTGACGGTCTTGCCCTCGAAGGTGACGCTGCCGCTGGTCGGCGCGCACAGGCCGGCGATCAGGTCGAGCAGGGTCGACTTGCCGCAGCCGGACGGGCCGACCACGGAAAAAAACTCGCCTTCGCGCAGGTCGAACGACACCGGGCCGAGCGCGTGGAACGGCTTGCCGCTGTCGCGCGCGTTGAAGGTGCGGGTGGCCTGGTCGATGGTGACCAGCGCCGCCGCGGCCGGCGCTGCCGCCGCTGCGGCTCCGGCTGCGGCCTCAGGGAATGCGATCATTTCAGCTGTCCTCATTTGCGTTGGTCGGCCGGCAGGGCGCTTTCGTCGACGATCTTGTTCCAGTCGAACGGACCCGGCTCGACCGCCTTGACGATCTGCAGGCCCGCCAGCATGGCGTTCATGCCTTCGTAATCGAGCTTGCCCTGGCTCCAGTAGGTGCCCTTGCTGGCGAGGATGCCGGCGATGACGGTTTTCGCCAGTTCCGGCGGCATCTTGTACTGGCGCGCCAGGATATCGCCCGCCTCGTTCGGATTGGCGAGGATGAAATCGACGCCCTTGCGGCGCGCGGCGATGATGGCCTTGATCACGCCCGGGTTCTTCTTCAGGTAATCGGTGCGCACGATGCCGACCGTCTGGGTGACGTTGGCGATGGCGTCGCTCGAGCGGAACACGGTTTTCAGAGTGGCCTTTTCGCGCGAGTAGGCCGGCTCGGTAGTGTAGACCACGTCCACCGCATCCTGGCGCAGGGCGGTCAGCGCCGACGACAGGGTGCCGACCGACTTGCGCTCGACGTTGGCGAGGATGTTGTTCTTCTGCAGGGCGATGGTCGAGACCATGTCTGTCACCGATTTCGGGCTGCTGTAGCCGAGCTTTTTACCTTTCAGGTCGGCCACGCTGTTGAGCGGCGAACCGGCCTTGGCGACCCAGTACAAGTCGGCCAGGCTGACCACGCCGGCGTGCACGATGGTCAGGTCGACGCCCTGTTTCAAGGCGGCGATGGCAGCCGGCAGCGCCACTTCGCCGTAGGGGATTTCGGAAGCCATGGCATTGCGCACCGTGGTGCCGCCGCCCGCCGAGGTAATAAAACCGGTGACGTCGACGCCGGCTTCCTTGAAGTATCCCTTTTCCAGGGCGACGGCGAACGGCGTGCCGTACATGCCGTCGGCCCAGTGGGTGACGGTCAGGTTGACGGCGCTGGCCGGGGCGCTGATGACTGCTGCGGCGAATGCGACGGCGGCGCTGATGTTGCGCAGTGGGTGGGCGAATTTCATGTTGTTGTCTCCTTGATGGACTGCGATCGATTGGCCCTGCAGCAGGGCCTTGTAAGAATACTTAAAGCAGGGGTAATTACACAAATGCTTAAACAAATGCTTAAACAAGTGCCGCTTGGGGCGCGGCCGCCGTCCTTCGCTTGTCGCGCTGGCGGCGCAGCCAGGTGGCCGACCTGCCGCCCAAGGGCCTGCCCAACTGCGCCTCGGCGAATTCTACGACGTCGAGCAGGCGGTCGATATCGATGCCGGTGCCGTAGCCGCTGTTCTCGGCCATCAGCACCAGGTCTTCGGTGGCCAGGTTGCCGGCGGCGCCGGGCGCGAACGGGCAGCCGCCGATGCCGCCGGCGCTGGCGTCGAAGCGGCGAATGCCCGCTTCCAGTGCGGCCCAGGCATTCGCCACCGCCATGCCGCGGGTGTCGTGCAGGTGGATCGCAAGGCGGTCGGCGGCAACCACGCCGGTCAGCGCCGTCATCAGGCGCTTGACGCCGGCCGGGGAGGCGGCGCCGATGGTGTCGGCGATGACGATCTCGCCGGCGCCGGCATCGACCATGCGGCGCGCCAGGTCGAGCACGCGCTGCTGCGGCGTGGCGCCCTCGAACGGGCATTCGAAGGCGACGGCGACGTAGGCGCGGGTGGCCAGGCCCAGTTGGCGCGCCTGGCGCAA
>JAQGNM010000383.1 GCA_028291845.1 Massilia sp.
AAGCCATCGGCCACAATCTGTACGTCATGGCCGAACTGAAAGTGCCGCTGATCGCCACCATCATCGGCGAAGGCGGCTCCGGCGGCGCCTTGGCGATTGCCGTCGGCGACGCCGTCCTGATGTTGCAATACGCCACCTATTCGGTCATCTCGCCCGAAGGCTGCGCCTCGATCCTGTGGAAAACCGCCGAGCGCGCCGCCGACGCCGCCGACGCGCTGGGGCTGACCGCGCACCGCCTGAAAGCGATGGGCCTGATCGACAAGATCATCAACGAGCCGCTGGGCGGCGCCCACCGCGACCCGAAAGCCATGGCCACCATGTTGAAACGCGCGCTGGCCGACTCGCTGCGGCAGTTCCAGGGCATGAAAACCCGTGAACTGATCGATGCCCGCCATCAAAAGCTGATGAGCTACGGTAAATTCAAAGAAACCTTGCCGGCAGAAGAGTAAATCCTTGAGTCGTCAGCAAGCCGGCAATCTGCCGGACATTTTTGCGCGCGCAGTCAGCGATTTGCGCGCCGATCCCGCTTCTCCGATTGCCATTGCCCTCAGCGGCGGCCTCGATTCCTCGGTGCTGCTGCACCTGGCCCATGCCTGGGCGCGCGAGCACGGCGTCAAGCTGTTTGCATTTCACGTCCACCACGGCATCAGCCCGAACGCCGACAGCTGGCGATCCCATTGCGAGGCCGAGTGCGCCTCGCTCGGCGTGGCCTTCGATTGCCGTTCGGTCACCCTGACCAAAACCAGGTCCGGGGTGGAAGCGGCCGCCCGCAAGCTGCGTTATGCGGCGCTGGGCGACATGTGCGCCCGGCATGGCGTGCACCTGATGCTGACCGCCCACCATCTCGATGACCAGGCCGAAACGGTGCTGCTGCAACTGCTGCGCGGCTCCGGCATGGCGGGCTTGTCGGGCATGGACGTCGCCAACAGCGCCCCCGAGCTGCTCGGCAACGCCAGGCTGGTGATGGCGCGGCCCTTGCTGCCGGTGACGCGCCAGGCGCTCGAGAGCTACGCCGCCGAGCACCAGCTGGCCTGGGTCGACGATGAATCGAACCTCGATGCGCGCTATGCCCGCAACGCCTTGCGCCTGACCGTGATGCCGGCGCTGGGCGCCGCCTTTCCCGGCTTTCAGGAGCGTTTCGCGCGCAGCGCCGCGCATGCGCAGTCGGCGCAGCGCCTGCTGGCCGAAATGGCCGCGCAGGACGTGGCGGCGGTGGAAGTGGAGGGCACCATCGACGTCGCCAAATTGCGCGCGATGTCGCTCGACCGCGTGCGCAATCTGCTGCGCCACTGGTTCGGTCTGAAAAACGTGAGGATGCCGTCATCGGCCTGGCTCGACGAAATGGTGACGCAATTGCTCGAAGCGCGTCCCGGCGCGCAGATGCTGGTGACCCATCCCGACTGCCTGATCCGGCGCCACCGCGACCGCCTGCACATCGTGCCGAAACTGGACGACCTGGCCGGCATGCGCGACCCCGACGACGAAGGCGTGATCGAGCGCCACGCCCAGCAGTTCCGCTGGCAAGGCGAGGCCGCCATCGACTTTCCCGACTATGGCGGCACCTTGCACTTCGACAGCGCCGACCTTGGCTTGTGCCCGGACTGGCTGCGCCAGCAAGCGCTGCAGATTGATTTCCGGGTCGGCGGAGAAAAGCTGAAACTGGCGCACAACCGGCCCACCCGCAGCCTCAAATACCACTACCAGGCCATGGATGTGCCAGCCTGGGAGCGCACCCGGCTGCCGGTGGTCAAGGCTGGCAAGGCACTGCTGTTCGCGGCCGGCATCGGCATGGATTGCGACCAGTTGCGGGAAGCGGCGGGCAGCATCGCACTGCGCTGGGAGTCCACGGCGGGCGCGCCATAGTCGAAAAGCGTATTACCATATATCTACACGGTATAGGTTTCGCCGCCCCGCTTCTTGTCAGCATGCACTGCAGCATGTAGAGTAAAGCCCTCTTTTTACCTTCCGCAGAGAAACACCTTATGGCTTTAATTGTCCACAAATACGGCGGCACGTCGATGGGCTCGACGGAACGCATCAAGAATGTCGCCGCCCGTGTCGCCAAGTGGCACGATGCGGGCCACCAGGTGGTGGTGGTGCCATCGGCCATGTCCGGCGAAACCAACCGTCTGATCGGCCTGGCCAAGGAAATCATGGGCCAGCCCGATCCGCGCGAACTGGACATGATTTGCGCCACCGGCGAGCAAGTCTCGGTGGGCCTGCTGGCCATGGCCCTGCTGGCGATCGGCAAGGACGCCGTCTCGTATGCCGGCTGGCAAGTGGCGATCAAGACCGATTCCTCCTTCACCAAGGCGCGCATCCAGTCGATCGACGACAAGAAGGTGCGCGCCGACCTCGACGCCGGTAAAGTGGTGATCATCACCGGCTTCCAGGGCGTCGACGAAGACGGCAATATTTCCACGCTTGGCCGCGGCGGCTCGGACACCTCGGCAGTTGCCATCGCCGCCGCCCTGAAGGCCGACGAGTGCCTGATCTACACCGACGTCGACGGCGTCTACACCACCGATCCGCGCGTGGTCAGCGAAGCGCGCCGCCTGAAAACCGTGACGTTCGAGGAAATGCTGGAAATGGCCTCGCTCGGCTCGAAAGTGCTGCAAAGCCGCTCGGTCGAATTCGCCGGCAATTACCGCGTGCCGACCCGCGTGCTGTCGTCGCTGACCGACCCATTGCTGCCGCTGCAAGAAGAAGCCAACTCGGGCACCCTGATTTCGTTTGAGGAAGACAAAAATATGGAACAAGCCGTCATTTCCGGCATCGCCTTCAACCGCGATGAAGCCAAGATCACCATCCTGGGCGTGCCCGACAAGCCGGGCGTGGCCTTCCACATCCTCGGCCCGGTGGCCGAGGCCAACATCGAAGTCGACATGATCATCCAGAACCAGTCGGTCGACGGCAAAACCGACTTCACCTTCACCGTCTCGCGCGGCGAGTACCAGAAGGCGATGGGCGTACTGGACGGCGTCAAGGCCGACATCGGCGCCGCCAGCGTGATGGGCGACGCCAAGGTATCGAAAGTGTCGGTGGTCGGCGTCGGCATGCGCAGCCACGTCGGCGTCGCCTCCCGCATGTTCCGCACCTTGTCCGAAGAGGGCATCAACATCCTGATGATTTCCACCTCCGAGATCAAGATTTCCGTGTTGATCGACGAGAAATACATGGAGCTGGCCGTGCGCGCGCTGCACAAGGCGTTCGATCTGGAAAAAGAGTAAATTTTCAAAAAAAGTAGCCCATTCCATTGACCGCAGGGCTACTCAACCGGTATCATCGCGGTCTTCTGATGCAGCGTTTGCGGCATGAGAATGGAGACGTGGCCGAGTGGCCGAAGGCACATCCCTGCTAAGGATGCATACGGCTTATACCTGTATCGTGGGTTCGAATCCCACCGTCTCCGCCAGGAAATATAAAAATGGCCTCCCCTGCGGGAGGCCATTTTTTTATTTCGGACGGAGATGGTGGGATTCGAAGGGCACCGCGTACTCGCGGGGCACTCTCCGAATCGCCCATATTCTGCCGCGCCAGCGGCAGGGCGCCTGAGGCGCCGTCTCCGCCCTCCATCTGCTGCCGCCCCGCGGCAGCGCGCCAAAGGCGCCAGGGGCGAAGCCCGAAACACCCCATGCCACGTACACTGCGCAGCTCTTCTCAGCGCCTGGTGGGAGCGCCATTGTTCAGCTCGTGCGTTAATTTCGGCACTGACCCTCAGAATCCCCCCTGACGAGCCGTCATCAAAAGAGCGCACTTTGCACCTAGCTCGCGTCGGCGGCACAACGGGCGCTTAGCGCAATCAATCAATTTGCACCTGCACAGCTGCCACCGAGCACGTCGCGGGGCATTAGTTTTTTACGGCGTAACGCTGCCGATAATGGGTGCAGCTAATAGAGCAGCGTGCTTCGCCTTAATCTGCAGCTCGAAGGTCAAGCGCTACATTCTGCAATCTGGAGCCGCTGCCGTCGCCGTGTGCGTCCTGATAAAAGCTTACACTCCAGCGCTTAGTCGAGGGCTCAACAGTGATGATGTCGTAGCACATTGGCTTACCCTCTGCCCCAACGCTCAATCCACATCCGACCACTGTTACTTCGCCTGCTTGTAGGGGGCGGATTGTCGCTAAGTGCGGAATGTGCTTATGCCCATGAAGCCACGAAATTATCAGCACCCTCGAAGGCAATAAATCGCTGGTCGCCGCCGAATCGCCACATGCCATCATGCGCTTTCAAATTGGTGCTAGTGCCACAATTATTCGAAATCATTCGTACGGAATGCCGTTGGCGAAGCTACCAGCCCCACTTAAATTGAAAAATTCCGAAGGCAATGGATGTCAAGATAGTCATTCTGGCTAACAGTACAACAATTTCCGCATTTAAAACGTGTTAATCTGCATTTAAATACACGATCAAAGCGGCACTATACTCACATAGTTCAGATGAAAAAGCCATCTCCAGCGAAGGTTTTTACCGATGACATTGAATTCGATGCATCGCAGTTTGCGCAATGGTTCCCCCACCTTGCAGAGTCCCCGTTTACGCTTATTAGAGTCGCGGACGAACATGCAAAGTCGTGGGCATCGCATTTAAGCATGCCGATTCGCCGATGTTATGTCACCGACCGCACCGTACTTGAGCGCGCTTTGCAGACGGGCGCCTCGCACGCTGATATTATTGCAGCCAGACTTCCCAACCCCGGATCGACGATGGCGGGTGATTTTGGGGAAATCCTTGTTTACTTTTATCAGGCGGCGCGAGCCCATCCAAGCATACTGATTGGCCCCAAAAAATGGCGCTTGAAGCAGGACCGTACGAAGCCAGCCCCTCTGTCGGACGTCGTGCAGTTCTTCCTACCGGACTGGCCGCTGGCGTCGGAGAACGATGAACTTATTTGTTCGGAAGTGAAGACGAAGTCAACAAAAGGCGCCTCGTCACCGATAACGAGCGCGATTGAAGATTGCAAAAAGGACCGTACAAGCCGTTTAGCGCGTACATTGATGTGGCTGAAAGACCGCGCGCTCCTTGAACCGCTCGGAGACGACGTCGAAATGGCGCATCTCGACAGGTTTATACACACGACAGAATACCCCATCGCCAATAAAAAATTTCGGGCGGTGGCGGTCATCTGCGCTTCGCTGGCGAAAGACGAACTGATACACGCTCCTGCGTTTGCGTCGGAAAGCTTCGATCTCATCATCATTACAGTGCCAAACCTTCACGGCATCTATTCAACAGCGTTTGAGGCGGCCATGACTTCGCTGCCGCCAGCTAAAGCAGTTCCCGGGAAGCGAAAATGAAGGCATCGCTAGCAAAATGGATAGGTGATTCTGATGCGCTCACGCACCGAAAGCTTTTCAACGTAGTCCAGGGCACCGTGGAATTGGCGCACATAGACCATCACGCCGATGATTATTATATTGCACTTGTCGGCGAATTTTTCGATCGAATGAGGGCAAACGTCGCCCCTGGGCCTGAATGGGCGCGTATCGGTGCAGCGCTATTTCAAATCGCCGGGCACGAGCAGGACAATGCACGAATTGGAATTGCGTCGGCGGAAGCCTTGCTGTTCGCCGCAACAGCGTTCTACTGCGGCGGTTATTCGGCTTCCGCTTACCTCGTCAGCAAACGCATCGAGTTGCCTGACGATACGTCGGAAATAACGCGGGCGTGCCTGGACTTGTTAACGCGGCCCAAATACATGACGTCCCGAACGGGAACTGCATTGCTCCAATCATTGCGTCGCGGCAGAATGGACGAGATACTGACGATTAAAAAGCAGGCATCGCTGGACGCGCGCGGCGCGCTTGCAATCGGCCCGGACCAATGGATCCCAGCGCGCTTGTTCGAGAAACTAATCGAGCGCTTCGCCGTGACCAATATTCGAGCGGTTCTGCCTGCGCAAGCGGGTCATTCTGATTTCTGGACGCCAATAGTTGAATCGATGCTCGTCAGACCTGGAGGCCCTTGGGAATTTTTCCCATCGCAAATCACAGCGATCGGGCAAGGATTGTTCGATCATCGGCAGTCATTCGCGCTCCAGATGCCCACCGGGGCTGGAAAGACTGCTTTAAGTGAGCTTTTGCTCTATTGGCAAGCGCAACAGAGTGACACGGATGTCTCGATTTTGCTTGTCCCTTATCGTTCGCTGGCGTCAGAGCTGCGTGGCTCATTGGTCAAACACCTAAATTCCATGGGGATTGCGTCGCGGTGCGCTTACGGCGGCACCGTGCCGACTGGCGCGGAGGTGGGTGCACTATCGGCAACGCGCGTGGTGGTGGCGACGCCGGAGTCGCTTCTGGGCCTGATCGGAGCCGATGCGGGATTTCTCGGCCGCGTCAGTTTAATCATCTGCGACGAGGGACATTTGCTTGATGGTGATGCGCGAGGCGTCGGGTTGGAACTGCTGCTTGCGCGAATGCGCGTGCGTCTCGGCCAGCCGCCTCGGTTTGTTTTCATTTCAGCAATCGTTCCCAACATTGAAGAAATCAATGCTTGGCTGGGCGGAAATGCAAGCACCGTAGTGAAAAGCGACTATCGGCCTGCACTGGCAGAATACGCGACGCTGCGCCCCCAGAGCCCGGACGCTGGCCGCCCCTATTCCGTCGCCTTGGAGATGCATCCCCACGAGGTAGCGCCTACGAAATATGCGATTGATGGCTTTTTATCGCGCAGCGATTTTCAGTACGTTGATAGGAAAAGTGGCCGGAGCCGGACATATCAATTTAAGACGATTAAAACACAAGCAGTTGGTGCGGCAAGAAAGGCGCTGCCGATGGGCGGCGTCGCAATATTTTGTGCAAACAAAGGTGGCAATCAAGGTGCTTTTGGGGTGACTGACGAGTTGCTTGGCCAACTCCAGTTAAATTTAAACATGCCCAATCCCGGGTCATTCGCCGACGCGACGAAGACTTCGCCCGTGTCAATCTACTTAAAGGCAGAGTTCGGGAATTTATGGATTGGCGCCCTGGCGGTCGATGCAGGAGCGGTGATGCACCACGGCGATGTGCCGCAAGAAGCGCGAGAGATATTGGAAGAACTGCTCAGGGATGGGGCGATTCGGTTGGCCATCTGTACAAGCACGCTCGCCGAAGGCGTCAATCTGCCGATACGCACCTTGATCCTTTATTCCGTAAGGCGGACGAGCTTGAGCGGCCGGCCGACGGACATGCTTACGCGGGACATCAAAAACTTGGTAGGGCGCGCCGGCCGGCCTGGTTCTGCAACTAAGGGACTTGTCATTTGCGCAAATTCCGATCAATGGCCCATGGTCAGCAAGGTTGCGCTCCAGAACCCTGGCGAACGCGTCGATGGCGCCCTGTTTGCCTTGATCAATACGGTAAGTGCCGCAACGGCGGCGGGACGGCACTTGACAAACGCTTTTTTGGAAAACGATCCGACCTTATATTCGTTGGTTGATGGTATCGACGCAACCCTAATTGATTTGGCAGCAGAAGAAGTGGGCTTCGATCAACTGCTTGCAATGGCTTCAAAGGTGGCTAATCAGACATTCGCCGCAGTCCAGGTCGATGCACCTTCCAAACTGATTTTGCACAAGGTATTTCACCTGCGGGCAGAACGCATCGTAGGGCTGCGCGACAGTGGACGTATCGCTTGGGTGCGCGAGACGGGCGCACGCGCGCGCCTGGTCGATTTGGTCGAGCAGCAACTTGCCCCATCAAATCCCGAATGGGACGACGCCAGTGACCGTTCCATGGTCGTTCGTAGGTTACTCAATTGGGCTTGGCATCAGAGGGAGCTTCAGGAGGCAGTACGTGAGGCGTTTAAGTTGGGCTACGGCACTGATGTCAATTCTGTGCATGGGCAGTTCATGGTGGCAGTAGCATCTTGGAATGCGGGGGATCGCTATCAGCAAATGGCCCAATTATCAGGATTAGCGATCGACCGTCTGCTAGCGGTACATACAAAGGCTATTTCATACGTTCTGCAAACACTGATTGAACAGGCGATCGCGCTGCTATCGAAAATGCTCGAAACGGATGATCGAACGCTGGATCCTTGGATCGCCGAATATCCGGAGCGCCTGCGGTACGGAGTGCCGTCGGAGTTTGGACTGACGCTCGCTGCTCATGGCGTGCGTCATCGTTTCGCAACGATCGAATTGGCGCGTTCGATGCAACGCGCCACGCCACTCCCCACCGGCAAACGGGCGATTCTGCGATATGCCCGCGATTCGCTAGAGCATTTTCCGGTCGAGTGGGCGGCGCGCTTGGGCGACGTGGTCTACCAACGGACACTCGTTGATTTAACGGGCAACTAAGGTTCACAGGCACATCACATGTGTGACAGACAGTCCTTTCCGTTCTGGCCACCCGCTATTGGAGCAACGGGAACACACACCAATGGATGCCTCGCCTATTCCGGCTCGGGCAGCGTGAAGCCCCGTTAAGAGTGTTTGCCGTCGCCCTCATCATAACCGCGACCGTACTGCGCTGTGAGCGCCCCGAAGTGCAACGAGACAGCCCGAGTTGACCAGTTGAACGTGTGTTCGTTCGCGAACAGCGGCATTTATAAAATATTGACTAACTACGCTTTCTTGCTGGGAATCCGCATTAAGGATTTCAGCCCGCACGCATCACGCGCGACAGCCACCAAAGCACTGAGCAGCCGCGCACACTTCGCCCAGGTTCAGGAATAGCCGGCAATGCACGCGCTGTGGCCCGCATCGGAACTAATGACGGCAAACCCCTGGTTCAATGCGCTCTCCAACGGCGCAGGGCCGGCCGGGCCGGTGGCCGTCACCACGCTGCCGTCCACACCGCCATTGGCCTGGTAGAAGAAGCGGCCATTCCAGTTCCCGGGCAGGCGCATCTCGAATCCAATCGCGTAGGCCTTGCCGTCCACCGGGCTGACCCGGGCCAGCATCTTGCCGGTAAGCTGGCAGTGCGCGGCGACCGGCTTGCCGGCGATGGTCAAGGTGCCGGCGGCAATCGGATTGGCGGCGATGATGGTGGTGTCGGGATAGCTGACCCGTGCGGCCAGATCGGCGCAGCCGGTGAGGGTGCCACCGACGGCGGGAGCAAGCTGCGGCAGCGGCGCTTGCGCAGGGGCTGTTGTGCGGGTTAGGGCGCTGTTGGGGCGGGCGCCGGGTCATGGTGGCCGTGGCAGCCGGCCAGGCCGAGGGCGGCCAGTGCGCCGATGGCGCGCAAGGGGCGCATGTTCATGGGTTTCATGTGAGGTTCTTCTGTGCTGGAAGTTCGATCCACTGCAAAAGCTCGAAAAAAAGGGCGAGCAGGGGCCGCGCTGGCGCCTGTGCCGCGTGCTTGCTGCCTGCTTGAACGTGCGGCTTTATTGGGGACGGACGTTCTGCACGGTGCCGATCGGCTGGTTGATCAGCTTGCCGTTGACCCGCTTGACTTCGCGGATATACATGTTCTGGACGATGTCGCGCGTGGACGGGTCGATACTGATCGGCCCGCGCGGGCTGTTCCACTTCATGTTCGAGAGCACCTTGACCGCCTCGTCGCCCGTCACCTTGCCGTTCAGTTTGCGGATGGTTTCGTAAATCATGCCCATCGTGTCGTACGCGGCGACGGTCACAAATGTCGGCGCCGGCCGGCCCGGGTTGGCCGTCGCGTAGGCAGCCAGGAACACCTTGTTGGCCTCGTTGTCGAGCGCGGTCGAGTAGTTCAGCATCGTGACGGCGCCCAGCGCGCGCTCGCCCAGCGCGGCCAGGGTCGGCGTGTCGCTCGTCATGTCGCCCACGCCGAGGAACTTGATGCCCGCCTTGTCGAGACCCTTGTCACTGTAGGCCTTGAGCATGCCGGCGCCGTCTTCCGCGCCGGGCGCGAAGAAAAACACGGCGTCGGGCTTGGCGTCCTTGACCCGCTGCACGAAAGGCGAATAGTCCGGGTTCGCCAGCGGAATGCGTGAGCTGCCGACGATTTTGCCGCCCGCTTCGG
This sequence comes from Massilia sp., assembly GCA_028291845.1. Taxonomy (GTDB): domain Bacteria; phylum Pseudomonadota; class Gammaproteobacteria; order Burkholderiales; family Burkholderiaceae_D; genus JAFCUW01. The sequence continues at coordinate 9,920 of JAQGNM010000383.1, forward strand.
TGAAGCCTTTGGCGAACCTGGCTTCGGCGTCGTGGCCGGTGCTGTAGTCCGATACGAGCGAGAACACATTGGCGATCTTGTTCTGCGCGGTCCAGGTGCCGAAGGGTTCCGTCATCTGGTACATCGTCATCGAGGTGCGCAGCATGTAGGGCGACTTTGCCGTGATGCCGGTAGTGACGGCGTTCATGACGATCATCGGCACCTTGCCCTGGGTAGCGACGGGCGCCACCGCCAGCGCGCTCGGCGTGAGCGAAAAACCGATGAGGAAGTTGACCTTTTCGCGCCCGATCAGCTCCTGCGCGGCGCGCTTGGACAGCTCGACGTTGCTACCGGTGTCGTCGCGGTAGATGATCTCGATCTTCTTGCCGGCGACCTGGTCGCCATTGAGCGACATATAGGTCTTGATGCCGTCTTCGAAGGGTTTGCCGATGTTGGCGAACGGGCCAGTGAGCGCGGCAATGACGCCGATTTTGATGGTGTCCTGGGCCAAGGCGGTGGCACTGGCGAAGGGCAGGACGGCGACGACGCCGAGGCAGGCGAGGGCTTTGAGTTTCATGTTGTCTCCTTGTGTTTTTATAGCTGTTTGCGTTACAGCTGCGTCATGCGTGCGGGGCCGCCACGATGGTGTGCGGGTCGGTCCCTGCGTACATTGCATCGACCAGGGCGGCGCGGCGCTGCAGCACCGCCGCCTGGTTGATGGAACCCTTGTCGGTCAGCTCGCGCTGGTCGATCGACGGCGGCTCCTCCAGCAGCAGCATGCGGTCGATCCGTTTCGACGATCCCGCCCCGTCCGCACTGGCGCCCGCATCGCGGTTCAGGCGATCGAGCAGATTGCCGAAGAAGGCGCGTACCGGCGCGCTGGACAGCACCTCGGCCGCTGGCGTGCCGGCCGGCAGCTGCGACAGCACCAGGCAGTTGTCCATGCGCGGAAACACGAGCAGGCCAATGGTGTGCCGGTTCAAGCCCGTCGCAACAACATCCTGCACATAAGGGGCGCCATTGCTGATGACGCGTGCGCGCAGCGGGCCCACGCTGACAAAGGTGCCGGTGTCGAGCTTGAAATCTTCGGCGATGCGCCCGTCGAACATGAAGCCCAGATGCGGCTGCGCCTCGTCGGCGAAGCGCAGCGCGTCGCCGGTGCAATAGTAGCCGTCGGCGTCGAAGGCTTCGGCAGTCAGGTGCGGTGCGCGCCAGTAGCCTGGCGTGACGTGGGGGCCCTTGAAGCGCGCTTCCAGCTTGCCTTCCACCGGCACCAGCTTGACCTTGCAGCCCGGCGCCGGCACGCCGACATAGCCGGCCTTGCTGATCGGCCCGGTACCGAAGGTGCACGATGGCGAGGTCTCGGTCATGCCCAGGCCCGTCATGATGCGGATCGATTCGCCGCAGCGTCTGATCGCCACGTCGTCGAGGTGCTCCCACGCCGCCTGCGACAGGCCCGCCCCGGCGCAAAAGAACAGCTTGACGCGCGAAAAGAAGGTGGCGGCCAGGCGGTCGTCCGTCTCCAGCGCTTCGGCCAGCATCTCCCACGCTACCGGGATGTTGAAATACACGGTGGGCGCGATCTCGCGCAGGTTGCGCAAGGTGACGGCGAAGTCGCGCGCCGCCGGCCGGCCGTCGTCAAGATACAGCGTACCGCCGTTGTAGAGCACGATGCCGACATTGTGGCTGCCACCGAAGGTGTGATTCCACGGCAGCCAGTCGAGCAGCACCGGCGGCTCCTGGCCGAAAAAAGGAAAGGTTTGCAGCAGCATCTGCTGATTGCTGCAGAGCATACCGTGGGTGGTGATGACGGCTTTCGGCTTTTTGGTAGACCCTGAGGTGAACAGGAACTTGGCGATCGTCGAAGGGCCCACTTCGTCGTTGCGCGCATCGATGCTGCCTGGCGCGGTCTGGAGGAGGCGGGCAAACGGCGTGGCGGTCCGGCCGGGTACCGCGTTTTTTGCCAGAATGAGTTCGGCGTCGGGCGGCAGCACCGCCTCGATCGCGCGCGCGAAGGCGTCGCCGTCGCTGGCGAACACCGCGCCCGGCGTGAGCTGGCCGATCAGGTCGGCCAGCTTGGCAGGATCGGTCGCCACCAGGGAATACGCGGGAGAGAGCGGCGCGTACGGGATACCGGCGTACATGGCGCCCAGCGCCAACTGAAAGTGTTCGAGGTCGTTCCCCGACAAAATGGCCAGCGGGCGCTGCGCGGACAAGCCCCGGTCAAGCAGCGCCTGGCCGATGCGGCGCGCGTTCTCCAGCACCACGCCATAGGACAGGCGGATCCATTCGCCATCGCTGCCGCGGCGGGCCACCAGGGTGCGATCGGGATGGGCGCGTGCGCCAGCGGCCAGGCGATCGGTAAAGCGTGCGGGAAAAGGCTGCAGCGGCGTGAGCGCATCGACATGCCAGACGCCGCTCTCGCGGTGGACGGCGATGTCGGGATCGCCGAGGTCGACGTGACGCCGCCGCGGCGCCCCATGTGCCACCACGCCGCCATCGTCGATCGATGATGGAATCATGATGCGCTCCGGTCAGATCGGGAAGTGGCGCGGCGTCGTCTGCACGGTGATCCAGCGCAGGTCGGTGAATTCGGCGATGGCCGCGCGGCCGCCGAAGCGCCCGTAGCCGCTGCCCTTGACGCCGCCGAAGGGCATCTGCGCCTCATCGTGCACGGTCGGACCGTTGATATGGCAGATCCCGGATTCGATGCGCTGCGCCACCGCCATCGCACGGCCGATGTCGCGGCTGAAAACGGCCGACGACAGGCCGTACTCGCTGTCGTTGGCCATGCGGATCGCTTCCTCGTCGTTGTCGAAGCGCAGCACCGAGACGATGGGGCCGAACGATTCCTCCTGGTAGACCAGCATCTGCGGGGTCACGTCCTCGACGATCGCCGGCTGCATGACGTTCCCTTCCACCCCGCTGCCCGACTGCGTGACGGTGGCGCCGTGGGCACGGGCATCCTGCAGCATGGCGTCCACGCGCGCGGCCGCATGCGGGTCGACCATGCCGGCCAGCGGCGCGTCGCTGCGGGCTGCCTTCAGGGTCGCGGTCTTGGCCCGCAGTTTTTCGACGAAGGCCGGGGCGATCTTGCGGTCGACCAGGATGCGGTCGGCCGACATGCAGATCTGCCCCTGGTTGAAGAAGGCGCTGAAGGCCGCCGCTTCGACGGCGGCGTCGAGGTCGGCGTCGTCGAGCACGACGACGGGGTTCTTGCCGCCCAATTCGAGCAGCACCGGCTTGAGATGCCTGGCCGCGTGCTGGGCGATGATGCGTCCGACCTTGGTCGAGCCGGTGAAATTAATCCGCCGCACCGCCGGGTGCGCGATCAGGCGCTCGACGAGGTGGGCCGCGTCGTCCGGGGAATTGGTGATCACGTTGACCACGCCGTCAGGAAAGCCGGCGTCGACAAACACCTGGCCGATCAGGCGGTGCAGGGCAGGGCACATTTCGGACGCCTTCAGGATGACCGTATTGCCGCAGGCAAGCGGCATGGCCACCGCGCGCGTGCCGAGAATGATGGGCGCATTCCACGGTGCGATGCCGACCACCACGCCGCACGCCTGGCGCACGCCCATCGCCAGCGAGCCCGGCACGTCCGACGGGATGACTTCGCCGCTGATCTGCGTCGTCATGGCGGCCGCCTCGCGCAGCATGTTGCTGGCCAGGGTCACGTTGAACTGGTACCACATGGGCGCGCCGCCGACTTCGTCCACGGCCGCTTCGACGAACTGGCTGCGCAGCGCTTCCATCTTGTCGGCGGCCTTGAGCAGCAAGGTACGGCGCGCGCCCGGCGCCATCGTCGACCAGGCGGGAAAAGCGCGGCTGGCCGCCGCGATCGCGGCGTCGACGTCATTGGCGGTGGCGGCGGCGGCGCGCGTGGCCACGTCGCCGGTAGCGGGATTGCGGCGCTCGAAGGTGGCGCCATCGGATGCGGGACGGGCCTGGCCGTCCAACAGCAAGTCTGCTTGGAACATCAGAGGTCTCCTCTAAGAATCAACGGTAGGCGGTCACCGGTGCGCCGGACGCCGCCCCCTGTCGGATTTTTGTGGTTTGCCGACTTTTACTGCGCGCTGCTTTTACTGCGCGCTGCTTTTACTGCGTTGCTTTTACTGCGTACCACTGCGACTGCATGCGTCAGCCCGGCGCGTCCTGCTTGTCGGCGCGCTTGTAGGTCTGCAGGCCCGGCTTGATGGTCTTGTCGTCCAGGAATTGCTTGAGGCCTTCCTTGCGGCCTTTTTCGGGGTCGCGCTGGTTTGACTGGTCGGTCTTGGCGTACAGATAGTCCTCGCCCTGTTCCCAGGTCAGTTCGCGGCAGCGCTTGAAGCCGATCTTGGCATAGCGCAGCACCACCGGGTTTTTCTCGAGCAGCTTGCCGGCCAGTTCGACAACGGCGTCGCGCAGCTGCTCCCTGGGCACGCTCTGGTTGATCAAGCCCATTGCTGCCGCTTCCTTGCCGGTGAAGGTTTCACCCGTCATGATGTAGTACAGCGCCTGGCGATGGCCCATGGTGTCGGCCACAGCCTTGCTGACCAGATTCCCCGGTGGGATGCCCCAGTTCACTTCCGACAGGCCGAATATCGCCTCGTCGGCGGCGATGGCCAGATCGCAAGCGACCAGCGGCGAAAAGGCGCCGCCGAAGCACCAGCCGTTGACCATGGCAATGGTCGCTTTGCTGTACATGCGCAGCAGCTTCCATTGCCATTGCGAGCAGTCGCGGCGCATGCGCTCCTGCATGATTTCAGGCTTGCCGTCCGTTTCGCGGAAATACTCCTTCAAGTCCATCCCGGCGGTCCATGCTTCGCCCGCGCCGGTCAGCACCACTACCTGCGCCTCGTCGTCGAGCTCGAGCGTTTCGAGCACATCGATCATTTCGCGGTTCATGGTCGGGCTCATCGCGTTACGCTTGTCCGGACGGTTCAAGGTGATCCAGCCGATGCCGTCGGCCACATCCACTTTGACGGTTTGCCAGCGCGCTTCGTATTTGGACATACAATGTCTCCCAGTAGTAGTTAATATCAGGCTACCTGATATGCGTCTTATACTATGCCTATCAGATTCGGGTGACAAGTACTTTTCATGACAACTTTAAAAAAAAACGCCAGCGCGTCCGCCGCTGGTAAACCGTCCGGCCTGGCCTACCTGGTCGGGCGCCTCGATCACGTGTTGAACCAGCGCTTGCGCGACCGCCTGGTACCGGTCGGATTGACGGTGCCGCAGTACACGGCGCTGTCGGTGTTCCGCGTGCACGGCGCGCTGTCGAACGCCCAGCTGGCCACGCGCACGATGATCTCGCCGCAGTCCGCCAACGAGATGGTCAAGCAGATGGATGCGAAAGGCTGGATCGAGCGCCGGCCCGATCCGGCGCATGGGCGCATCATCCAGATCAGCCTCACCGAAGCGGGGCACGCGGTGCTGGCCCAATGCGATGCGATGGTGGTGGAGATCGAGGCGATGATGTGTCCCGGTCTCGATGACAGCGCGCGCCAGCAGTTGCAGGCGCAACTGCGGGCGGCGGTGCGGGCCCTGAGTGTGCAGGGGTTGTGACGCTGGCGCTTTTCCTTGCCTGCCGCTCAAGCGGCATGACCGGTCTGTCGTTCGAACGGGGGCAAGCATGCTGCCCGGACTTTGCGTGCTTGCCCGGATCCTTCTGCTGCGTGAACTGGTCGAACTCCACGTTGTAGGGATGGCCGTGCACTTGTTCCACCTTCACATACACCGTCTGCACCACGTCGCGCGTGGCCGGATCGATCATGAGCGGCCCGCGCGGGCTGGTGATCTTCATGCCCTTTAACCGGGCCATCGCCTTGTCCCCATCAATCTTGCTGGCCAGCTTGTTGCTCACCCGGTAGATCGAGTTCATGCCGTCGTAAGCGGCCACCGCCATGAAGTT
>JAQGNM010000384.1 GCA_028291845.1 Massilia sp.
CAGAAAAACATTGGTTCCGTCTCGCGTCCCAAATTGGGTTACAGATCAATGGTTACCGAACTGGTCGGCCCCACCCTTGCGTGGCTCGCGATCCGGGCGATTGCCTGTTGCACTGGCGGCGGTGGTCAGCGTCCAATCAGATCTGGTGGCTCAATGTCCAACCCTCAGTCTGGCTCGCTGGCACCGCCTTGAACGGTCATGAGAAACAGCGTTTTTCGTCGAATACGGTTTGCTCCTTGAGCATGTGGTAACAGGCCCGCGCTATCTTGTGCGCCAGCGCCTTGGTGGCCACTGCGCCGTTGGTGCGAGCTTTCTTGCGGTCGTAGAATCGTTTGGCCGAGTCGCTGAAGCGCAACGCGAAGTGGGCTGCCTCGACGAATGCCCACGCCAGATAGGCATTGCCGTTCTTGCGATTTCCCTCGCCTTTCTTTTTGCCGTTCGAGGCGCGCGTGCTGCCTACACACCTGGCGTACGATGCATAATTGCCGGCCGAAGTGAAGCGCTCAATTGGTCCGGTCTCGAGCATGATCACCGTCGATAAAATGTCGCCGATGCCCGGCACACTGCGCAAGATGGCATAGTCGGGCTGGGCCTTTACGCGCTGTCGCAATTGCTGCTCGAGATTGTCGATCACCACTTCCGCCGCCTGCACCATGGCCAGGTTGGCTTGCGCCGCGACCGTCGCTTCCGCCAGCCAGTTCCACGTCGCCACTTGCTCCATCGTCAGCTGTTTCACCGCGTTGCCTCCAATCCGTCCGCCGGTCTGCCTGGCATATAAAGTCTCCAGCGCCAGAACGTGCTCGGTGCGCGTCTGTACCATCTGCAAGCGCTTGCGGCCCAGGTCCCGCACCGCGCGCCATTCGGGTGGAAAAATATGCCCAAAGCGCAGCAATTTCAGTCGCAGCAAATGGGCCAGATGGCGCGCGTCGTGTTCGTCGCCGCTGTACTTCATGCCGCTGTACTGCGCGATTGCCGTAAGCGTCCGCCCAGCACCGTATTGATCGAGCCGCTCAGTTACTGCAATATTGCTGTATCCCGCTGGGAAGCGGCAAGGAAGTCTTAGGCAGGAGCTAGCAGGCCGGCGCAATGCCAGGGCAAGAACTCGTCAACGCGGTTGACGGGATGATCGGCGATGCGTGCCAGCACATGGCGCAGCCAAGCCTCCGGATCGACGCCATTGAGCTTGGCCGTGCCGATCAGCGAGTAGATGGCAGCTGCTCGTTCGCCACCGGTGTCGGCGCCGGCGAACAGGTAATTGCGCCGACCGATGGCGACGCCGCGCAGGGCCCGTTCGGCGGCCGAGTTGTCGATCTCGATGGCGCCGTCATCGCAGTATCGGCACAGCGCCGGCCACAGGTTGAGGGCGTACATGATCGCCGCCGACGTGTCGGATTTGCGCGAGAGTTTTTCGAGCGAGGCGCGAAGCCAAGTCTCGAGATCGTCGATCAGCCGTCGTGCGCTGGCTTGCCGCGCCTGGCGTCGCTCGTCAGGCGGTTTGCCGCGGATTTGCGTCTCGATCGCATACAGCTCGCCGATCCGGTGCAGCGCCTCAGCCGTCAGCGCTGATGGTCGCGCTGCATGTAGATCGTAGAACTTGCGGCGGGCATGTGCCCAGCACGCAGCTTCGTGGATGGCGCCACCTTCGTAGAGCGCATTGAAGCCGGCGTAGGCATCCGCTTGCAGTACACCCTGGAAGGTGGCGAGATGGGTTTGCGGATGCACGCCTTTGCGGTCGGGGCTGTAGGCGAACCATACCGCTGCCGGCGTGGTGTCGCCGCTGGCGCGGTCATCGCGAACATAGGTCCACAGCCGTGCCGTTTTGGTTTTGCCATTGCCCGGTGCGAGCACCGGGATCGGCGTGTCATCGGCGTGCAGCTTGGTCGCCGCCAGCACGTGCTTGCTGATGGCGTCGACCAGGGGGCGCAGCAGGGCGCTGGCCGCGCCCACCCAGCCTGCCAGCAGACCCCGATCGAGATCGAGGCCATCGCGTGCGTAGATCACGGACTGGCGGTACAGCGGCAGATGATCGGTGAACTTCGCCACCAGGATGTGGGCCAACAGTCCGGGCCCGGCGATGCCGCGTTCGATCGGGCGGCTTGGCGCCGGAGCTTGCACGATCGTGTCGCAGCAGGTGCACGCCAGCTTGGGACGCACGTGGCGGATCACGCGGAAGCTGGCCGGCACATATTCCAACTGCTCGGCAACGTCCTCGCCCAGGTGATGCAGGCCACCGCCGCAGGATGGGCAGGCGCTACTTTCCGGCAGATACACTTTCTCATCGCGCGGCAGGTGCTCCGGCAGCGGCCTGCGCACCGATTTCTTACGCGGCGCCTGGTCGGCCGCCGGCATCTCGCGTGCCGCTTCCCCCTCATCGGCTTGCAGGTCTTCCAGCTGCAACTCCAGCTGTTCAATCTGGTGATCGAGCTTCTCGGATTTGCGGCCGAACTGCATGCGCCGTAGCTTGGCGATCATCAGTTTGAGGTGCTCGATTTCAGCGGCACCTGTGCTCACTTGCGCCTCCAGGCCGATGATCCGCTCTTCGCGCAGCATCAGCATGGCTTTTAAAGCTTCGATGTCATTGGGGAGGTCGGCGGCGCTGAGCATGACGAGAGTTTACGCGTGGTCGAGCACGTTTACAAGCCCGACGTCGGTTTCCAGGTGCGTTCCGGCCGACGCCAGTCGATCCCTTCGAGCAGCATCGACAGCTGCGCGCCGCTCAGACTGACCGTGCCGTCAGTCGCTTGCGGCCAGACGAAGCGGCCGCGCTCAAGGCGCTTGGCCAGCAGGCACAAGCCGTCGCCGGTCCACCAGAGTAGCTTGATCATGTCGCCACGGCGTCCGCGGAACACGAAGACGTGGCCGCTGAACGGATCTTCGGCCAACGCCGTCTCTACCTTCGCCGCCAGGCAGTTAAAACCGGCGCGCATGTCGGTGACGCCAGCGGCAAGCCAGATGCGGGTGCCCGCCGGCAGGCCGATCATGGGCGCAGGCTGCGGAACACGGCGCGCAGCAGGGCTTCGTCAGGCATGCCGCTGATGTGCACGCAGGCCTCACCGATCACGACCTCAATGGCAGTTGGCACGCTGGCCGATGGCGCGGTCGTCCGTCGCCGGGTAGGCGCTATGGGCCGCTCCAATACGATGGGCAGCAGTGCTGGCGACGCTTGCGCCGGTTCTGCTTCACGTGCGCGCAATTCTCGCCGCCAGCGGAACACCATGTTCACGTTCAGCTGGTGCGCCATCGCCAGCTTGGCCACGGAGATGCCCGGCTCGCAGGCCGCAACGGCGATCTGCTGCTTGAACTCCTTGGGATAATTCGGCTGCCCCTTGCGGTTGCCGATGGTAGCGATACTGTCCAAAGTAGTACTCATCAAAAAATAGTGGGGACTACTTTGGCGTGTAGCGACAGCTAAGTAAAGACGGTGCGGGGAGGACGCTTACCGATTGCCGCCGTGTTGGCCAGCTTCACCGCAAAGCCATGCTCGATCAGGCCGTCGACCAGCCAGTACCAGTTGAAAGTCGACTCGACCACCACGCCCACCAGGCAGTCACGGTAAGGCTCCAGCAGCGCCACGATTCTCTCCAGATCGTTCGGTACGCGCTTCTGGCAACACACCTGGTCGTCGTCGTCGATCACCGCTACCACGCAATTGTTCGAATGCAGATCGATCCCGCTATACTTGCTCATGCTGGCCTCCTGTAAGTAAGTTCAACTCGACATTGCCTTGCTTACTTTACTCCCGGCTCTCGCCGGAGGGAGGCTGGCTATATGATTATCAGGTCT
>JAQGNM010000387.1 GCA_028291845.1 Massilia sp.
CGCCGACCACGACCAAGGAAGACGCCGCCCGCAAGCTCGAGCTGGTCAAGGCCGAGCGCGCGCGCGCCGAGGGGCGCTTTGCCGCCGGCGAGCAGCTGTGCTATACGAAATTTTTTACCAATAACTGCCTCGACAAGGTGCGCGAAGAACACCGCGCGGCGCTGGCCAATGTGCGCGCCATCGAGATCGAGGCCGAGCACTTCCAGCGCAAGACCCGCGCCGATGAACGCGATGCGGCGCTGGTCGAGTCCGACAAGAAGTTTGCGGACGAGCAGGCGAAGCTGCGCGCCAATCCACCGCCGCCGCCAAAAACCGAGCAGCCGGCGCCGCCGCCACGGCCGCCATCGAAGGTCGACCGCAGCGCCGAGCACGCGACGCGTATCAAGCGCCTTGAGGCGCAGGAGCAGGCCGGCGCGGCGCAGCGTGAAGCGAACGTCAAGGCCTTCGAAGCGCGCAAGCTGGCCTCGGAGCAGCGGCTGAAAGATGTCGAGCGCAAGAAGGCGGAGACGGCCAAGGCGCAGGCGGAGAAAGCGGCGGCCGAGAAGGCCGCTGCGGAAAAGGCGGCGGCCGACAAGGCAGCCAAGGCAGCGGCGCCGGCCAAATAGTCATGGAAGGCGCGCCGGAGCACTGCGCGCTGCAGTGCGGCGCTGGTTTAGATGGCCCGGCCCATTTTCTGCACCGTGTAATTGGCAGGCTCTTTCGGCGGCTTGACCAGCTTGATGATCGCCATCGAGCAATTGCCGCCCTTGCCCTGGGCGCGTTCGCCAGCTTTGTTGATGAGCATCTCGGCGCCCTGGCGCGGAGTGGTCTTGTGCAGCGCCGCGCCCAGTTCCGCATCGGTGAAAAAATGCCAGAGGCCGTCGGAGGCGAGCAGGAAGGCGTCGCCCGCCACCAGGGGTTCGTGATGGCCGAGGGTGACGAAGGGTTCCTTGCGGCTGTTGCCCAGCACATTGACCAGCAGCTTGGAATGGCGGTGATTGCGCGCCGCTTCGAGCGGCAGTTTGTGGGTTTGCATCAACTGGTCGATGTAGTCGGCGTCGCTGCTGCGCATTCTTCCTTCTCCCTTGTGGAAGCGGTAGATGCGGCTGTCGCCGACATAGGCCCACACCGCCTGGCCGCCCGGCGTGATCACCAGGCCGGTGAAGGTGGCGTGCGGCTCGGTCTGGGTGGCGACGCCGTTCATCTTGATGACCGTGTGGGTTTCAAGAACGATGTCGCGCAGCAGTTGTTCGACCCGGGGGACGGAAGCGGTGTCGCCCGGCTTGAATTCGTCGAACAGCAGTTTCGAGGTGTGCAGCACTTGCTCGGAAGCGAGCGAGCCGTTCAGTCCCGAGGCCAGCACCGCCAGCACGTAGCCCGGCGCGCGCGCACTGGTGAACAGCGCCACCCGGTCGTTTTGCTGGGGGCGGTTGCCAATATGCTGCGCGGTTCCTGCTTCGATTTTGTAGGAATTCATAGTTATGTTGGCGGCATCGTCACGGTAGATTAAACTATGCACTCGATTAGCCTGATGTTGCAAGCAGTAAATATTGCAATGTAAATTCTAGTCGTCCCGGGAACGCTGTTGCGGCGAAATTGTAATAAACTGTTGGGAATAGCAAACTATGCCAGATGTTCAAGAAATCCAGCGCCGCATCATCGAACTCGATGTGGAGCATCGCGACCTCGACGCGGTCATCGATCTGCTGGTGCTCGACGGCCATCACGACCAGTTGCAATTGCGCCGCCTCAAAAAGCGCAAGTTGCAACTCAAGGACCATATCACCTTGTTGAAGATGCAGTTGGTGCCGGATGTATCGGCCTGAACTGTTTTCACATCACTGCAGCATCACTGAAGCGCCACTTTGACCGAATCCCTCCCAGTGCCTGATCACGATGGCGCGGCGCCTGCCGTGCCGGCGGACGTTGCCGCATCCTTGCGCCCGGCCGGCAAGTTCGACGCCGAAGTCGACCGCCTGTTCGGCGCCGGCGGCCCGCTCGCGCCCGCCGTCGGCGCGTTCACCCCGCGCCGGTCGCAAACCGAAATGGCCAAGGCCATCGCCCAGGCCATCTCCGAGCAAAAAACCCTGATCGCCGAGGCCGGCACTGGCACGGGCAAAACTTTTGCCTACCTGGTGCCCGCCTTGATGTGGGGCGGCAAAACGATCGTCTCCACGGGCACCAAGAACTTGCAGGATCAATTGTTCTTGCGCGATATCCCAACGGTGCGCGCCGCCTTGCGCGCGCCGGTGTCGGTGGCCCTGCTCAAGGGCCGCTCCAATTACGTTTGTCATTACCATCTCGAACGCACCATGCAAAACGGCCGCATGACTTCGCGCGACGATGTCGGCCATTTGCGCGAAATTTCGCGCTTCATCAAGATGAGCGGCTCGGGCGACAAGGCGGAGCTGACCAAGGTGCCGGAAAACGCCAGCATCTGGAATCTTGTCACGTCGACTCGCGACACCTGCATGGGCGCCGAGTGCCAGTACTACCAGGATTGCTTTGTCATGAAAGCGCGCCGCGAGGCGCAGCAGGCCGATGTGGTGGTGGTCAATCACCACCTGTTTTTCGCCGACGTCGCCCTGAAGGACACCGGCGTCGCCGAATTGCTGCCGTCGGCCAACACCATCATCTTCGACGAAGCGCACCAGCTGCCTGACACCGCCACCTTGTTCTTCGGCCAGACCGTGTCGACCTCGCAAATCCTCGAGCTATGCCGCGATGTGCTGGCCGAAGGCCTGGCCCACGCGCGCGGTGGACCGGACTGGGCAAAAGTGGTGATGGCGGTGGAAAAGGCGACGCGCGACTTGCGCCTGACCTTCCCGCAGGACATCGTGCGCATGTCGCTGGCGCAGATCGCGCCTTCGTCCGATTTCTTTCCTGCGCTCGACACCGTCAAGACCCAGCTGGCGGCAATGATCGACGTGCTGGAAGACCAGGCCGCGCGCGCTGAAACCATCGAGCAGTGCCGGGTGCGCGCGGTCGAACTGGCGCAGTCGCTGGACGGCTGGAAGGCAGATGGCAAAGGCAAGATGATGGAGGGCGACGACGCCGTGCTGTGGGTCGAGGCGTTTCAATCGTCCCTGCAGTTGCACAAGACGCCGCTGTCGATCGCGCCGATTTTCAATAACCAGCGTGAAGGCACGCCGCGCAGCTGGATTTTTACCTCAGCCACCCTGGCCGTCAAAAACGACTTTAAACATTTTACGGAGCAGATGGGCCTGACCGGCGAGCATGCGCAAACCTGGCCCAGTCCCTTCAACTACGAGCAGCAGGGCATTTTATATGTGCCGACCGGCTTGCCCGATCCGAACGCCATGGGCTACACCGACGCGGTGGTCGACTGCGCCTTGCCGGTGATCGAAGCGGCGGGCGGCCGCACGTTTTTCCTGTGCACGACCATTCGCGCCGTCAAGCACGTGGCCGAACGGCTGCGCAAGGATTTTGCCGACAGGGGGCTCGAGTATCCCCTGTTCGTGCAGGGCGAGCGCGGCCGGACCGAGTTGCTCGACTCCTTCCGCAACGCCGGCAACGCCGTGCTGGTGGGCAGCCAGAGTTTCTGGGAGGGGGTCGACGTGCGCGGTGAAGCTTTGTCGCTCGTCATCATCGACAAGCTGCCGTTCGCCCCGCCGGACGATCCGGTGCTGGCGGCGCGCATCGACGTGATGGAAAAACAGGGCATGAACGGCTTCATGCACCATACCTTGCCCGAGGCGATCATTAATTTGAAACAGGGAGCAGGGCGCTTGATTCGCGATGAAACCGACCGCGGGGTGCTGATGATTTGCGACCCGCGCCTGATTTCCAAGTCGTATGGCAAGCGTGTGTGGCAGAGTTTGCCGCCATTCAAGCGTACGCGCTTGCAGGCCGATGTGATCGAATTTTTCAAAAATCCGCCAGCGGCCCCCTGAGTTTTCACGGCACGATCACCACCTTGCCGGTCACTTTTCTGGCCGCCATGTCGTCGAGCGCCATGGCGGTGTCGGCCAGAGCGTAGCGCTGCGAGATGCGCGGGCGGATCTTGCCTTCCGCCAGCCAACCGAGCAGCTGGCGCATGCCGGCCAGGTTGGCTTTTGGTTCGCGCCTGGCGAATTCGCCCCAGAACACCCCCATCAGCGACGCGCCTTTTAATAAGGTCAGATTCAGCGGCAGCTTCGGTATTTCACCGTTGGCGAAGCCGACCACCAGGTAGCGGCCACGCCAGCCGATAGAGCGGAACGCCGCTTCCGTGTACTCGCCGCCGACCGGATCGTAGATGACGTCGGGACCCTTGCCGCCGGTGGCTGCCTTGATCGCCGCGCGTAAATCTTCCTTGCTGTAGTTGATGGTGGCGTCGGCGCCGTGTTCGCGGCACACCGCAAGCTTGTCGTCGGTGGAAGCGGCGGCGATCACGGTGGCGCCGAGCGCCTTGCCGATCTCGATGGCGGCCAGG
>JAQGNM010000442.1 GCA_028291845.1 Massilia sp.
ACCACATCGAAGACGTCCACCGCGCCGGCGGCATCATCGCCATCCTCGGCGAACTGGCGCGCGCCGGCCTGCTCGATACCTCGCTGCCGAACATCCACAGCGCTTCGCTGGGCGAAGCGATCGACAAGTACGACATCAAGAGGAGCGACGATCCGGCGGTGCACCAGCTGTTTCGCGCCGCGCCCGGCGGCGTGCCGACCCAGGTGGCGTTCTCGCAGTCCGAGCGCTTTGCCGATAACGACCTCGATCGCAGCACCGGCTGCATCCGCGACCGCGAACACGCCTATTCGCAGGACGGCGGCCTCGCCGTTTTATATGGCAACATCGCCGAGAAGGGCTGCATCGTCAAGACCGCAGGGGTCGACGACAGCATCCTGAAATTCTCCGGCAAGGCGCGAGTATTCGAAAGCCAGGACGCCGCCGTCGAAGCGATCCTCGGCGACACGGTCGCTGCCGGTGACGTCGTCATCATCCGCTACGAAGGCCCGAAAGGCGGCCCCGGCATGCAGGAGATGCTGTACCCGACCTCGTACATCAAATCCAAGGGATTAGGTAAAGCCTGCGCGCTGTTCACGGACGGGCGCTTCTCCGGCGGCTCGTCCGGCCTGGTGATCGGCCATGCTTCTCCGGAAGCGGCCGAAGGCGGCGCCATCGGCCTGGTGGAAGAAGGCGACATGGTCGACATCGACATCCCCAATCGCACCATCAATTTGCGCGTCAGCACCGAGGTGCTGGCGCACCGCCGTGCGGCGATGGAAGACCGCGGCCGCGACGCCTGGCAGCCGCTGGGACGCGAGCGTTATGTGTCGCAGGCCTTGCAAGCATATGCCGCGTTGACGACGTCGGCGGACCGCGGGGCGGTAAGGGATCTGGCGCAGTTGCGGCGCTGACTCCGGTAACGCTCATCGACATGCATTGAAACGGCGCCACTCGGCGCCGTTTTTTCGTTCTCGCTTTCCCTCTTTTTCCTTCTCCTGCTGTTTCCAACTGCCGAGCGTGGCGCACCCCGGTGTCATCGCCCGGCCCACCTTCCATTGATGGTTATCAATATCTCGATAGCTATTGAATGGGAGCATTGCGTTTGATTTGACGCAAGCCATCACTGCGCGCGCGACACCACGCGCCCTGGCGGTCTGAACTGCGCAGTCAAATCGACCAGGTCACCTGATCGGTACAGCAAGCGAGCGCAATTCGCGGTCATAAATCCCATGGTTAGGTGGAGGTAAGCAGTGCCGATCGTTCATAACACCACTGGCGTCCCGCATTTCTGCTTCGAGCAAGCCGGCCCTGAAGGCGAACGGTTCGATGTGCTGGTGGTGCGTGCCACATTTGATTTCGCGGACAAGGGCGAGGTCATGACGCTGGCGCGCGTTCAACAGCCGATTGCGGTTGGTGATGCACACGCCGGCCGTGTCGAGCACGATCCGATGCGCGCCGTGCTTGTGGAAGACGGCGATTTGGTGCCCTGCAAACCCGGCACCGATATCCTTGTTGTTGGCTCAGCGATAGCGCCCGGTGGCAAGCCCAGCGCAACTTGGCAAGCATCGCTACGGGTAGGGAATGTTCAAAAAACAGTGCAGGTCCACGGGCCCAGGAAAATGCACAAGCGTCTGTTTGGCTGGAAACTGGGTCCGGCCGAACCGGTTACCCATGTGCCGCTCGATTATCGCCTGGCGTTCGGCGGATGCATCGACATTCCTGCCGAGCTGAACGCCGATGGCGCGCCGGCATATCTGCGGTTTGCGGGTAATCCGGCAGGCTGCGGATGGCTGCCCGGGCCGGCGGCGTTCAAGCATTTGCCGAAGGCGGCCCGTACGCACGTCAAACAATGGGTCAAGCGCCAGAAGGAGATCGTGGCGCCGCAGTTCGATTCGGTATCGAGTCCGTTTCGTCATCCCACCGACGAACAGCCAGTGCAAGGATTCGGCCCCATCGCACGCTGGTGGGAGCCGAGGGTGTCGAAGCAGGGGACCTACGACGAACACTGGCGCAACGTGCGCTTTCCCTTGCTGCCGGAGGATTTCGACGCGCGCTATAACCAGAGCGCACCGGCCGATATGATCTGTACGCCACATCTGGCCGGCGATGAGGGCATCGACCTGGTGGGATTTATGCCGGAAAAGCGCGAGCTGCTTCTGCCTGGCTGGAAGTTGCTTGCGGTCGTCACGCGTGCCAGCGGCGACAGCGCCATCACCTTCCTGGTGCTCGATACGGTGAGGCTTCACCTGGATTCGCACCAGGCCTCGCTGGTGTGGCGCGCGCACTTCGGCGACAACGATCCCGTGGTCAACATCGCATTGGCAGCGACAACCGCCGCGATTGAGCGGGAGGACGCTGCAATTGTTGCGAACACCGGTGATGGGACATGGCAATGAGTCCGCCACGCGACTTTTTGACTATGAAATTATGAAGAAAAAATTTGGTCCATCACGATTTGTGCGGCAATATGCTGCTCAATAACTGCTTCGCCGCACCCAGCAGCATGCCGGCCTCGTGCGGGTCGCCCTTGACCGCTGCGCTCATGAATTGTTTGGCCTGATCGAAACTGATGTGCGAAGGCAGCGGCGGCACTTCCGGGTCGGTGCGGAACTCGAGGATCACCGGGCGGTCGGCGGCGAGCGCCATCTCCCAGGCGCTGGCGACCTTGTCGTCTTCGTCGCAATAGATACCCGTCAGGCCGATCAGCTGGGCGAACTTGTGATATGCGATGTCGGGGATTTGCTGGGTGGCGTCGAACTTCGGGTTGCCTTCCATGACGCGCTGTTCCCAGGTCACCTGGTTGAGATCGTTGTTATGAAACACGCAGACGATCAATTGCGGATTGGCCCATTGCTTCCAGTATTTCGCCACCGTGATCATCTCGGCCAGGTTATTCATCTGCATGGCGCCGTCGCCGACCAGGGCGAACACGCTTTGCTCCGGGTGGGCGAACTTGGCGGCGATGGCGTACGGCACCGCCGCGCCCATCGAGGCCAGGCCGCCCGACAATGAACACTGCATGCCGCGGCGGATCTTGATGTCGCGGGCGAACCAGTTGGCGCAGGAGCCGGAGTCGCTGGTGATGATGGAATTGTCCGGCAGGCGCGGCGACAGCTCCCAGGTGACGCGTTGCGGGTTGATCGGGTTGGCGTGCTGCAGGGCGCGCTCCTTGGCGGTGCTCCACCAATCGGCCACCCCCGCTTCGATGGTTTGGCGCCAGCTGGTATCCTGCTTTTGTTCGATCAGCGGCAGCAGCGCGCGCAAGGTGAGGGCGCTGTCGCCGTGCAGGTTCACTTCGGCCGGATAGCGCAGGCTGAGCATGCCGGCGTCGATGTCGATCTGCACGGCGCGCGCCTGCTTTTCCTTGGGCAGGAATTCGGCATAGGGAAAACCGCTGCCGATCATCAACAGGGTGTCGCAATTGTTCATGAGTTCCCAGCTGGCCTTGGTGCCGAGGATGCCGATCGAACCGGTCACCCACGGCAGATCGTCCGGCACCGCCGCCTTGCCCAGCAGGGCTTTGGCCAGTCCCGCCTGCAGTTTATTGGCAATCGCGATCACTTCATCGGTGGCGCCCAGCGCGCCGGCGCCGACCAGGATGGCGACCTTGCTGCCGGCATTCAATACCTCGGCGGCGCGCCGCAGGTCGGCGTCGAAGGGGATGATCTGCGGGCGGCTGTAGCCGCTGCCGGAAAAAATGTTGCCGTGCGTACGCGGCGGCTCTTCGTATTTCAGTTCCTGCAAGTCGTTCGGCAAGATGATCACGCCGACCCCGCGGCGGCTGGTGGCGATGCGGATCGCGCGGTCGGTAACGTGCCGCACCTGGGACGGCTCGGTTGCTTCCTGCACATACTCGGCCACATCGGCGAACATGCGGTCGAGGTTGACTTCCTGCTGGTAGTTGCCGCCACGCGTGGCGCGCGCGGCCTGGCCGCAGATTGCCAGTACCGGCACGTGGTCCATTTTGGCGTCGTACAGGCCGGTGATCAGGTGGGTGGCGCCCGGGCCGCCGGTCGACAGGCACACGCCCAGTTCTCCGGTGAATTTGGCGTGGGCGGCGGCCATGAAGGTGGCCATTTCCTCGTGGCGCACCTGGATGAATTCGATCTTGCCCTGTAAGCGGTGGAGGGCGCCGATGACGCCGTTGATGCCGTCGCCGGGGTAGCCGTAGATACGCTTGACGCCCCATTCGAGCAGGCGGTTGACGAAAAAGTCGGCGACGGTGTTGCTAATGAAGGCACTCCTTGTGGGGGGCGGCGCGCCGCCATTAACGTTGCGATAACCTTAGCATTCACGCTGTATTGCCCGGCGCACGCCAGCGCTGTTCGCGCCGCGGCCGAGGTTTTTCACCAACGCCCCCGGCGGACGCGAGGCTGCCCGCGGCTGAGGGCGGCGGCTATAATGGCTGCTGCCCCATTTGCTCTGCCGGACCCACTTTGCCCTTGACCGCTCCCGCCACCGCGCCGTTCGGCCTGCGCCGCGACTTGCCGCGCTGGCGCCAGCTGGTCACGCCCGCCTGGCTGGCCGGACTGCTGTCCGGCGCGCCGCAGGTAGCCGCGCCCGAGCGCGACTGGGCGCTGTTCGAGGTCGGCTACGGCGCGCTGGCGCAGTTCGCATCCGGCCACCTCCAGGGCGCCGGCTACATCGACAGCGCCGAACTGGAAGGCGGCGACCTATGGAACAAGGTCGACGACGCCACCTTGCTGCAGGTGTTACTCGGGCACGGCATCCGTTGCGATGTCACCGTGATCCTGTACGGCCGCAACAACCTGGCCGCGGCGCGCGCCGCCCATTTGCTGCTGTACGCCGGCGTGACCGACGTGCGCCTGCTCGACGGCGGCCACGGCGCCTGGACCGCCGCCGGCCTGCCGTCGACCGGGGGACCGCCGCGCCGCCATCATCCCGCCGCCGATTTCGGCGCCGCCTTTCCCGGCCGCCCCGATTTTCTTTGCGACATGCACCAAGCCCGCGCCGTGCTGACCCAGGCCGACGGCGCCCTGGTCAGCACCCGCACCTGGAACGAATTCATCGGCCGCACCTCCGGCTACAGCTACATCGCCGCACGCGGCGACATCCCCGGCGCGCGATGGGGCAGGGCCGGCAGCGGCGACGACGTCAACAGCATGGCCGCCTTCCACGACAATGGCGGGCGCATGAAGCCGGCGGCGGACATCGCCCGTATGTGGCTGGCGTCGGGCATTCATCCCGGGCTGTCGACCGTGTTTTATTGCGGCACCGGTTGGCGGGCGTCGCTGGCCTTCTTTTACGCCTGGCTGATGGGCTGGGAGCGCATTGCCGTGTTCGATGGCGGCTGGTGCGAGTGGAGCCGCGATGGCGGCAATCCTGTGTTGTGCCGGGTCGAAGGACGCGGCGAGTTCGCCGTCGAGACGCCAGCCGTGCTCGCCTGATAGGCGGCGCGGCTCGCATTTCACGCCGTCTCCCCGCAGTTCACGCCGCCAGCCGCCCCTTCATCGCATCGCCGCCCGCGCCGGCAGCGCCGGCGGCATGATGGCGTCACTTCCAACCGCTGCGAAAGAACGCCATGCTGATCCAGATCATCTCCCACACACCCCTTTACGTTTGGGCCATCCTCGCCTTTCTGGTCTCCCGCGGTGTGCTCGCCATGCGCGAGCGCGAGATGGAGTTCAGGAAGCTGTTCATCATCCCGCTGGTGATGCTGGCGCTGTCGCTGCAGGATATCGCCCACAAATTCGGCGCCGGCGGGTTGCCGCTGGCTGCCTGGGCCATCGGCACCGCTGCCGTCGGCACGATCATGTTCACCTCGAGCCGCGCGCGTATCGCCGCCGGCAGCACTGCCGGCAGCGTGCGGGTCGCCGGCAGCCGCGCGCCGCTGGTACTGATGATGGCGATCTTCATGACCAAATATGCGACCGCGGTGGTGTTGGCGATGCAGCCGGCGCTGGCGCATCAGGCGAGCTTTGTGCTCGGCGTCTGCCTGCTGTTTGGCGCCTTCAACGGCTATTTCCTCGGCCGGCTGGGGCGCGATGCCGTGGCGTTTCAGGACTTGGCGGGTCGGTTGCGGAACGCACGTACGGCCGCTTGAGGAAAAGCGCCGCGTGCGCGGACGAATCGGTACTCAGCGTTTCGATTCGCGCAATATTTTACGCGCCATGTCGAGGGCTGTCTTCAAGGCTTGATCGGCGGGCACAATGACGTCGGGCTTGACGCCACTGCCTTCCCAATTGGTTTTGCTGACCGGATTGACGGCGCGGCCATCCGGGACAAACACGGCGAACCTTGCGTTCAGTGCGTGTGTGCGGCCCGGATTGGCGCCGCCTCGCGTAATCTCTCCAATCAGGGTTGCGCGCCGCAGTTGCTGCAGGTTGTAGCTGAATTCTTCTGCTGCCGAAAAGGTCCGCGCGCTGGTAAGGATGTAGACGGCCTTGCGTTGCCCAAAACGTTTGCCCGGCACGCTCGGGCTTGTCCAGAACGCTTCAGTGCGGTCGCCATCGCGCCAGTGCAAGTCGTTCAGATGGGTAGGCTCATCGAATAAATAGCTGCTCAAGAATGCGACTGTGGCGGGATCGCCGCCGCCATTTTGACGCAGGTCGATAATCAGGGCTGCGCCGCCAATCGTGTCATCGCCGCCGTCAACGCCGGTGCCGCCAGCCGGGCCCTGTAGAAGACGCGTAGATCCAGGTAGCCGATATCGCCGTCGATGATATCGGCGGTAGCGATACCGAAGTTGGTTGCGACCATGGTTTTTATCTGCTGCGCAGTTCGCTCGTCAGGTGTCATGACGGGCATGGCCGCGGCCAGTTAGAGGTCATTCCCAACGATTCTCAAATGCTTGTCGTGACTGACATCGAGCATATCGGCGGTCAGGAGCCTGGCGAACTCGTCGGCATCGGTCGCCTCATCGTATATGCCACTTTGGCGCCGGGCGCGCAGCACCACTGCGATTCTGGTAGCGACTTCTGGAAAGACATAATGCATGTTTAGCTGCTCGATCAGAGCATCTGCCACTTGCTCACGCGCAGGAGCGTCGAGTGAGGAAGATCCTGCATGAGCGATTCCAATTAGCATGCCGAGGCAAAGTAGCACAGCGCGCCTTATAAGTCTCATCGACGTTAATCCCAATATTGGTGGTCCGCGAAACGACAATTCCCTTCAATGCCCGCCTACATATCTAAAAAATATTATGTTGACTTTTAGTTGGCATCGCAGGGAACCATGTTACTCTAAATGAAACATGTTGCCGGATAAACTAGGAGGCTATCAGTGGACTTGATCGATCAGTTGAGGGCATTATCTTCTCGCATCGGCGCAACCAAAGATATGGTCCAGACCGAGGAAGCAACCAAAAATGCCATGGTGATGCCCTTCATCCAGGCGCTCGGGTACAACGTATTTGATCCTACCGAGGTAACCCCGGAATTGTGCGCCGATGTCGGCTTGAAGAAGGGCGAAAAAGTCGATTATGCAATTCTTCGGGATGGCAAGCCCATCATGCTATTCGAATGCAAGAAGAGTGGGGGCGACCTGAGCATCAACCATGCCGGCCAACTGTTTCGCTACTTCCATGTAACCGAAGCGCGTTTCGGCGTGCTGACCAACGGCTTGGTGTACAAATTTTTTACCGACCTTGAAAAGCCCAATAAAATGGATGACAAGCCATTTTTTGAGTTCAATATCCTGGATTTCAAGGATCGCGATATCGACGAATTAAAGAAATTTGCAAAATCGCAGTTCGATATCGATACAATTTTGACCACTGCCAGTGATCTCAAATTTACCCGCGTGATTCAGAACCGTTTGGCCGAATGGATGAACGAGCCGTCGGAAGAATTCGTTCGCCTTGTTTCAGCTGACCTCCTCCTAGGGAAGCGTTTTACGCCCCAGGTTCGTGAACAATTCACCTTGATTACCCGGCGCGCGTGCGAGCAATTGCTTGGTGAACGGATTAATGAGCGGCTCAAGGGCGCGATGACTGTGGACGTATTGGCGCCAAGACCGCAATCTGAGGCGGCCGTCAATGAAACATCGAATAGCGAAGGCATCGTAACAACACCCGAGGAAATCGAAGGATTTCATATTATCCGCTCGATTCTTCGGCCCTTGGTCACACCGAACCGGGTGGTGATGCGCGATGCGCTCAGCTACTGCGCCATTTTGTTAGATGATAACAATCGCCGGCCAATTTGTAGACTGCGTTTTAATAACGTGGAAAAGCTGGCAGTCAGTATTTTCAACGACAAAAAAGAAGAAGAGCGCTTCGCGCTGACCAGTGTTGACGATCTTTATATGCATGCGGATAAATTGCGTGCCGCAGTTACGGGGTATCTGCCTGCGAGCCCTGTCCCGGGCGACATACCGGCTGCCTGACAGGACAAGCTCGACCGCCAAAAAACGGCCGATTGGCGCCGCCATCGTTTTGTTATGATGATCATTCCGACCACATCCAGGGAATCGATCATGCCGAAGCAGTCCTCTACGCCCGCCAGCCGTACCGTGCGCATGCTGCGTACCTTGACCTTGTCGATCGTCATCATCGTCCCGGCGGCGCTGGCCAAGACCCCGGTCGCCACCGGCACCGGCGGCGCAGTGGCGACCATCAGCGAACAGGCTTCGCAATCGGCGATGACGATTCTCAATCGGGGCGGCAACGCCATCGATGCGGCGGTGGCGGCGGCTGCCACCTTGGGGGTCACCGATCCGTTCAGTTGCGGCATCGGCGGCGGCGGCTTCATGGTGATTTACCTGGCCGGGCAGCAGCGCGTGGTCACCATCGATTCGCGCGAGACGGCGCCGGCGGCGGTCTCGCCGACTATGTTCATGCAGAATGGCAAGCCGATTGATTTCGATACGGCGGTGGCCAGCGGCGCTGCGGTCGGCGTGCCCGGCACGGTGCGCGGCTGGCATGAGGCGCTGAGCCGCTACGGCAGCATGTCCTTCAAGCAGGTGCTGACGCCGGCGATCGGCGTGGCGAAACAGGGTTTCAAGGCCAGTGAAACTTTCAATCGTTTGACAGCCGAAAATGAAATTAAATTTCGTCATTTTTCCGGCAGCAGCGCGCTGTACCTGAGCGGTGGCAAGGCCTTGCCGGTCGGTACGGTGATCCGCAATCCCGGCATGGCGCGCGCCTACGCCGAGATCGCGGCCAAGGGGGCGGCGGCCTTCTACGGCGGGCCGATGGCGCAAGCCATGGTCGACGCCGTGCAGCGGCCGCCGATGGCCGACGGCTTCAAGGGCGCCGGCGTGCGCGGCGGGCAGATGACCTTGGCCGACCTGGCCAATTATGAAGCGCGAATCCGCCAGCCGGTGCGCTCGCGCTATCGCGGCTACGAGCTGTACGGCATGTCCGAGCCCAGCAGCGGTGGGGTGGTGGTGGCCGAGGCCTTGAATATTCTCGAAGGCTACGATCTCAAGTCAATGGCGCGCCCGCAAGTCGAACATGTATATATGGAAGCGAGCCGCTTGGCCTTTGCGGACCGCAACGCCTACCTGGCCGATCCCGAATACGTCGACGCGCCCGTTGCCGGCTTGCTCGACAAGAACTACGCGGCGCAACGGCGCGCCTTGATCGATGTGCGCAAGGCGGGCCCGCTGGCCACGGCAGGCGATCCGTACGCCTTCCAGAACGACCTGAGCGTGCCGCTGCGTCCGCCGGTATCGCGGCCGAGCCGCCAGGAAAGCGCGCACACCACCCACTTCACGGTGTCGGACAAGGACGGCAATATCGTTTCCTACACCTTCACCATCGAATCGTGGGGCGGCAGCGGCATCGTGGTGCCCGGCTATGGCTTCCTGCTCAACAACGAGATGACCGATTTCGATTTCAGCGGCCCGCAGCCGAACGTGCCGGAAGCGGGCAAGCGGCCGCGCAGCAGCATGGCGCCCACCATCGCCCTGAAAGACGGCAAGCCGGCGTTCACCATCGGCAGTCCGGGCGGCGCCACCATCATCACCACCGTGCTGCAAACCATCGTCAATCACCTCGACCTCGGCATGCCGATGAACCAGGCCATCGATGCGCCGCGCATCAGCGAGAGAAATGGCGCGGCCAGCTCGGTCGAACCGGGCTTTGCCGGCAGTGCACAGGGCAGGGCGCTGGCGGCGATGGGGCACAAGTGGGAAAGCAATGCGGAGGAGATCGGCGCGGCCAATGCGCTGGTGTTCAATACCGATGGCACCGTGACGGCGGTGAGCGAGGGCCACCGCCATGGGGGAGGGGCGGCGATGGTACAGCGGGCGGCGCACTGAGACCAACGCCGCCCGGTGGTCGATCAGTCGAAGATCTCGCCGGTGGTTCTGGCGAAGGTCTTGGTAAACAAATTGAACAGTTCCAGTCCTTCCGGCGACTCCAGGTAGGCGTTCGCCCGCGTCGCCACGCCGGTCAGGGTTTCGCCGTTCGACAGCGCCGACTCCCAGCCGTCGGTGCGCATCTGGCCTTCGAGCCAGTCGATGTTGGCCGACATGGCTTCCTTGATGACGTGTTCGAGCAGGCGTGCGGCCTTGTCGGTGTCGACCGGGCGCCGCATGCCGAGCGCGGCTATAAAATTTTGCAGCTGTTGGTCGTTGTCGTCGCGCGCGCTGCCTTTTGCTTCGGCGGTCGACAAGTGGGTTTTGTCTTGGCCAGCCGATGTTGCATCGATGGTCCGGGGATCGGTGGTCATGGAAACTCTCCGTTATGGTTCAATCCCTCAGCCTGACGGCAACGCCGCCCTTGGTCTGTTCGTTACTTAACGGCGTGCGGGCGCGGGCGGCCCGCGCTTGACATTTCGACCTGCTTTGCTGTCCGCTTCGCTTTGGCGCAAACAGCCGGGCAAGCGGGCGCCCACAATCGACAGCAAAGGGCTGAGGCTTGCATTGGTTTTATTTTTGGCCGTGTGAAATTGTTGCCTGTGAACAACGATCATTATCTGACACCCCTGAATGTAAATAGTGCTGCTATCCTTGCCTGCAAGAACAAGCGCGCTTCAGCTCCCTTCCATCCGAATCACCGTGTGGGATCAGACTGACAAAACGGCGGGAAACCTTGAGGCAGCTATGTGGCCCAGGCGACAGAAGTATTGGCGACAATTGGCAATAATGTTTCCGTACAGGCCATAGTGCCTGATCTGGAGTGTGCTCATGAAATCAACTGCTCTTGTTTTCGCCCTGCTTGGCGCAAGCTGCGGCAGCGTATGGGCGCAACAAAGTGCCACCACCGTGTATGGCGTGCTGGACGCTGGCGTGGTCAGCGAACGTTGCTGAGGCAACGGTGGGATT
>JAQGNM010000471.1 GCA_028291845.1 Massilia sp.
CCGACCAGGACGACGCGCTGGCGGCCCTGTCGGCGCTGGTCAACGACAAATTCGGCGAAGGCGAGTAATGCCGGCCTACGGCATGCGCGGTACCCACGGACCTTCGATGGCATCGTTTACCTTGCACGGCATCCCCGTTTCGCGCGGCATCTCGATCGGCCGCGCCCACCTGCTCACGCCCGCCGCGCTCGACGTCAAGCACTACCTGGTGGCCGAAGAGCAGCTCGAAGCCGAGGTCAAACGCCTGTGCGACGCCATCGCCGAAGTGCACCGCGGCTTGCAGGCGCTGTGGACCGAGCTGCCGAAAGACGCCCCGACCGAACTGGGCGCGTTCATCGACGTGCACGCCCTGATCCTGTCGGACCCGATGATCTCGGACGCCGCCATCGACATCATTCGCAGCCGCCATTACAACGCCGAGTGGGCGCTGGTGACCCAGATCGACGAGCTGTCGGCGCAGTTCGACGAGATCGAAGACGAATACCTGCGCGAGCGTAAAGCCGACATCCAGCAGGTGGCCGAGCGGGTGTTGAAAGTGTTGATGGGGACGGCGCAGCTGGCCGCGCCGCGCCGGCCGGATGACGAATACCAGCCGCAGATGATCGTGGTCGCCCACGACATTTCGCCGGCCGACATGCTGCAGTTCCGCGACCGCTCCTTCATCGGTTTCGTCACCGACGTCGGCGGCCAGAATTCGCACACGGCGATTGTCGCCCGCAGCCTGGACATTCCGGCCGCGGTCGGCATGTCGCAAGCGTCGCATCTGATCGAGCAGGACGACTGGGTCATCATCGATGGCGACGCCGGCGTCGTCATCGCCAATCCCAGCCCGCTGGTGCTGGAGCAGTACCGCGCGCGCCAGATCGTCCTGCAAAAGACCCGCAAGAAGCTGTTGAAGTTGAAGAAGACCCCGGCGGTCACCCTCGACGGCACCAAAATTACCCTGCTGGCCAACATCGAACTGCCTGAAGACTGCGGCCCGGCGCTGGAAGCGGGCGCCAACGGCGTCGGCCTGTTCCGTTCCGAATTCCTGTTCATGGGCCGCGGCGCCCAGGTGCATCTGGTGCCCAGCGAGGAGGAACAGTTCGAGCAGTACAAAAAGGCGGTGGTTGCAATGAAAGGTCGCCAGGTTGTCATCCGCACCCTCGACATCGGCGCCGACAAGCCGCTCGACCAGGCCGAGCACACCGCCCTGAATCCGGCCCTGGGCCTGCGCGCCATCCGCTATTGCCTGGCCGAGCCGCAGCTGTTCCTGACGCAGCTGCGGGCGATCCTGCGCGCGTCCGCCTTCGGCAAGGTACGCATATTGATCCCGATGCTGGCGCACGCGTTTGAAATCGACCAGTCGCTGGCGATGATCGAGCAGGCCAAGGCGCAGCTGCGCGAGGCCGGCCAGAAGTTCGATGAAGGCATCGAAGTGGGCGCCATGATCGAGATCCCCGCCGCCGCGCTGGCGCTGCCGATGTTCGTGCGGCGCATGGATTTTCTGTCGATCGGCACCAACGACCTGATTCAGTACACGCTGGCCATCGACCGCGTCGACTACGAAGTGGCGCACCTGTACAACCCGCTGCACCCGGCCGTGCTGCAGCTGATCTCGATGACCATCGCCGCCGGCCACAAGGCCGGCATCGACGTCGCCGTGTGCGGCGAGATGGCGGGCGATGTCAAGCTGACCCGCCTCTTGCTGGGCATGGGCTTGCGCGAGTTTTCCATGCATCCGGCCCAGCTGCTGGCGGTCAAGCAGGAAATCCTCAAGTGCGACCTGCCGGGCTTGACGCGCATGACCAATAAAATCCTGCGCACGATGGAGCCGCAGGCGATCGCCGAAGCGGTCGAGCAAATGCAAACCTTGTAAGCGGCGCATTGCGCGCCGTTTTTATCAAATACGATTCGAGTCCCATGCCGTCCATTGGAATAGTCGCACCGCAAACCATGTCGTTCTCCGAGCCGCTGCGCCTGCAAAGCGGGGCGCAGCTGGCCGACTACACCTTGATGTACGAAACCTACGGCGCCCTCAACGCCGATAAATCCAACGCGGTGCTGGTCTGCCACGCGCTCAACGCCTCGCACCACGTGGCCGGGGTGTATGCCGGCGATCCCAAAAATGTCGGCTGGTGGGACAATATGGTCGGCCCCGGCAAACCGCTCGACACCGACCGCTTTTTTGTCATCGGCGTCAACAACCTGGGCTCGTGCTTCGGTTCGACCGGCCCGATGCATGTCAATCCCGCCACCAACAAGCCCTACGGCGCCGCCTTCCCGGTGGTGACGGTGGAAGACTGGGTGGTCGCGCAAGCGAGATTGGCCGACCAGCTTGGCATCGAACGATTCGCCTGCGTGATGGGCGGCTCGCTCGGCGGCATGCAGGCGCTGGCCTGGTCGATCATGTACCCGCAGCGCCTGCAAAACTGCATGGTGATCGCCTCGACCCCCAAGCTGACCGCGCAAAACATCGCTTTTAACGATGTCGCGCGCCAGGCCATCCTGTCCGACCCGGATTACCGCGGCGGCGATTTTTACGAGCACGGCGTGGTGCCGAAAAACGGCCTGCGGGTGGCGCGCATGGTCGGCCACATCACCTATTTGTCGGACGACGACATTGCGGAGAAATTCGGCCGTAAGCTGCGCAACGCCGCAGAATCGAATGACTACAAATTCGACTTCGGCATCGACTTCGAGATCGAATCGTACTTGCGCTACCAGGGCGACAAGTTCTCCGAGTACTTCGATGCCAACACCTATTTATTGATCACCAAGGCGCTCGATTATTTCGATCCGGCGCTGGCGCACGGCGGCGACTTGACGCGCGCGCTGGAAGGCACGCAGGCGGCGTTTTTCATCGCCTCGTTTACCACCGACTGGCGCTTTTCTCCGGAGCGTTCGCGTGAAATCGTCCAGGCGCTGATCTCCAACCGGCGCCAGGTGACCTATGCCGAAATCGACGCCCCGCACGGCCACGACGCCTTTTTATTGGAGGACCCCCGCTACATGAACATGGTGCGCGCCTGGTACCAGAGGATCTGGACCACGCTGCAAAAAGGGGAGGGCGCATGAACATCGACCAGCTCGAAACAGTCCGCCCCGACCTCGCCTTCATCGCCCACTGGGTCAAGCCGAAAGCCCACGTGCTCGACGTCGGCTGCGGCGACGGCGCCATGATGGGCTTTCTGCAGGCCGACCGGCAGTGCAGCGGCTACGGCATCGAAATCGCCGACGACAAGCTGCTTGAATCGGCCCAGCGCGGCATCAACGTGATCCAGCAGGACATGGAGAACGGCCTTGGCCTGTTCGGCGACAATTCCTTCGACACCGTGCTGTGCCTGCAGTCGCTGCAGATGATGCAGCATGTCGAACCGCTGCTGCGCGATATCGTGCGGGTCGGCCTGGAAGCGATCGTGTCGTTCCCGAATTTCGCCTACTGGCCGCACCGGGTGGCGCTGCTGCGCGGACGCATGCCGGTGTCGAAATCCTTGCCGTACCAGTGGTTCGACACCCCCAACGTGCGCTGCGCCACCATCTACGATTTCGAAGAGCTGGCCGCCGAATGCGGCCTGGAGGTGCTGGAGCGCGTCGCGCTGGCCGAAGACGGTTCGGTGGTCTCGTTCCTGCCCAATCTGCGCGGCAGCCTGGCGGTGTTCCGGCTGCGTAAAAAGGCCAGGCCCGGCCTGTGAGTACCCCGGTAAAGCCGGCCGGCGCCGCCTTCGAATGGGGCCACCTGTTCAGCACCCGCATGCTGGCGGTGCTGTTCCTCGGCTTTTCCTCGGGGCTGCCGCTGTTCGTCATGCTGTATCTGATGCAGGCCTGGCTGGCCAAGGCCGGCGTCGACGTGAAGGCGCTCGGCTTGTTTGCCCTGGTCGGCTTCCCCTACACCTTCAAATTCCTGTGGGCGCCGTTCATGGACCGCTTCAGCCCGGGTCCGCTGGGACGGCGGCGCGGCTGGATGGCGCTGACCCAGCTGCTGCTGTTTCTGATCATCGGCGGCATGGGCGCGCTCGACCCGAAAAGCCAGCTACCGCTGATCGTGCTGGCCGCCGGCGTGATGACGTTCGTGTCGGCCAGCCAGGACATCGTCATCGACGCCTATCGACGCGAAATTCTCGTCGATGCCGAGCAGGGCCTGGGCGCCGCCGTCAGCGTCAACGCCTATAAAGCGGCCGGCCTGGTGCCGAGCGCGCTGGGCCTGGTGCTGGCCGATACCTTGCCGTGGGCAAGCGTGTTCTGGATCGTCGGCGCCTTCATGCTGCCCGGTTTCATATGCACCCTGCTGGCGCCCGAGCCGGTGGTCTACGGCGCGCCGCCCCGTAACATGCGCGAAGCGATCATCGAGCCGTTCCGCGAGTTCGTCAAACGCGATGGGCTCACCAAGGCGGCGGTGATCGTCGCCTTCATTTTGCTGTATAAAATCGGCGACAGCATGGCCACCGCGCTGGCCACCAAGTTCTATCTCGATATCGGCTTCAGTACCAACCAGATCGGCCTGGCGGCCTACGCCACCGGCTTGTGGGCCAGCCTGGCCGGCGGCATCGTCGGCGGCCTGTGGATGGTCAAGCTGGGCATCAACCGCGCTTTATGGGTGTTCGGCGTGCTGCAGGCGGTGGCCATTCTCGGCTTTGCCTGGCTGGCCGAAGTGGGCCCGAACCAGTTTTTGCTGGCGGCGGTGATCGGCTTCGAATCGTTTGCCAGCCTGGGCCTGGGCGCCGCTGCCCTGGTGGCGTACATCTCGCGCTCGACCGACCCGAGGTACACCGCCACCCAGTATGCATTGTTCTCCAGCCTGGCCGCGGTGCCGCGCACCTTCATGAATTCGATCACCGGCTTCATCGTCGCCGAGACCGGATGGTTTCTGTTCTTTATCGTGTGCTTTCTGCTGGCGATTCCTGCGATGATGATGCTGCCTAAAATCGCTCCATGGAACGCCAAATGAAGCCCTTAGCTTACCTTGTCCTCGCCGCCAGCCTGTGCTGCGCCGGCGCCGCCGGCGCCAAGGACCCCGTGGTCCAGGACGGCATCGCCGTCAAACCGCTGCCGTCCTACCGCGTGCTCGCCTCCGAAGAAAAGCTCGAGCGCGAAGCGGCCCTGCAGTACACCGAGCTGATGAGCCGCGCCAGCGAAAAGAAAGCGCTCGCGCCGGCGAACCACCCGCAGCTGATCCGCCTGCGCGCCATCGCCAGGCGCATCATTCCGCACACGGCGCGCTGGAATCCGGACGCCGCCAAGTGGGACTGGCAGGTCAATCTGCTGGCCTCGAAGCAGGTCAATGCCTTTTGCATGCCGGGCGGGAGAATTGCGTTTTTCACGGGGATCCTCAGCACCCTGAACCTGACCGACGACGAGATCGCCGCCATCATGGGCCATGAAATCACCCATGCCCTGCGCGAGCACGGCCGCGAGCGCATGGTCAAGGGCACCGGCACCCAGCTGGCCTCGCGCCTGATCGGCGCCGGCGTGGCGGCATATTTCGGCATCGATCCGCGCGTGACCGATTCGGTCGCGCAGCAGGCCGGCCAGTTCGTGGTGCTGAAATTTTCGCGCGACGACGAACGCGAAGCCGACCTGGTCGGTCTCGATCTGGCGGCCCGCGCCGGCTACGATCCGCGCGCCGGCGTGGCGCTGTGGCAGAAGATGGCGGCACTGGGCAAACGCCAGCCGCTCGAATTCATGTCGACCCACCCCAGCGGCGCCGACCGCATCGCCCGCATCAACGCCCACATGAACGTGCTGCTGCCGCGGTACGCGCGCGCCAAGGGGGTGCAGGGGGCCCAGCTGCCGGCGTACCGCACGACGGCTTTGTCGAACTAAAATGGGCTGGCAGGCCGAGAAAAACGCCATTTCTCCGCTGCCGGTGGTGGGCGGCGTCGCCCCCAGCTACCTGTGGCTGCCGCCGGCCAGCGGCGGCGGCATGCTGGCATTCCTGCTGGCGCAGTTTCCCGCCATCGACGCCGATTCCTGGCGCCGCCGCATGGCGAGAAATGAAGTCGTCGACGGCGCCGGCCAGCCGCTGTCGCCCGACAGCGTGGCCCGTCCCGGCATGCGCATCTGGTACTACCGCGAAGTGGACGCGGAGACCCCGATCCCGTTCGAGGAAACCGTGCTGTTTCAGGATTCCCACCTTGTAGTGGTCGACAAGCCGCATTTTTTGCCAATGACGCCCGCCGGCCGGTTTTTGCGCGAGACTTTACTGGTGCGTTTGAAAGACAAACTGGGTCTGCCGGCTTTGACGCCAATTCACCGGCTCGACCGCGAGACGGCCGGGGTCGTCGTGTTCTCCAGCAATGCCGCCACGCGCGGCGCCTATCAGTCGCTGTTCCAGAAACGCAGCGTTCATAAAATGTATGAAGCGCTGGCGGCGCCGCTGTCTCTCGATTTTCCATTTACCTATCGCAGCTGTATGGTCGACGGCGAGCAGTTTTTTGTCATGCGCGAGGAGGAGGGCGAGCCGAACTCGGAGACCATCATCGAGCTGGTCGAGCGGCGCGGCGAGCTGGCGCTGTACCGCCTCCAGCCGCACACGGGCCGCAAGCATCAGCTGCGCCTGCACATGGCGTCACTTGGTGCACCGATTGTCAACGACACCTTTTATCCGGTGGCGCTGCCGTGCAAGGGGGATGATTATTCAGCGCCGTTGCAGTTGCTGGCCAGGTCGATTGCGTTCACTGATCCCCTGACGGGTGTGAAGCGTGAGTTTTGCAGCAGCTTGAGGCTGGGGGGACTGGCGCCGCAGGTGCCTGTCCCATAGCCCGGTTAGCGGCATGGCATCCCTCACAGTTTGCTTCAGGTCGCACATGGGACAGGCACCGCGCTGCGCGCGTTGCCAGTCCCCCTACTCGACACGATAATCGATAATCAACGGCGCATGATCCGAAAACCGCTCGTCCTTGTACACCGACACGGTGTGCGCCTGCGCCGCGATGCCCGGTGTCGCCACGTGATAATCGATGCGCCAGCCGACGTTCTTGGCGTAGGCCTGGCCGCGGTTGCTCCACCAGGTGTATTGCTCCTCGCGCTTGTCCAGACCCCGGTGGACGTCGACAAAGCCCACTTCGTCGAAAATCTGCGTCAGCCACGCGCGCTCTTCCGGCAGAAAGCCTGAATTCTTTTTATTGCCCTTGAAATTTTTCAGGTCGATCTCGTTGTGGGCGATGTTCCAGTCGCCGCAGATGACCAGTTCGCGGCCCTCGGCCTTCAGTTCCAGCAAGTGCGGCAGGAACAGCGCCATGAAGCGGAATTTCGCCTCTTGCCGTTCCGGCGAAGAGGAACCGGACGGGCAGTACACCGAAACGATGCTCAAGTCGCCGCAGTCGACCCGCGTGTAGCGGCCTTCGGCATCGAATTCCTCGCTGCCGAAACCGGTGACCACGGCGTCCGGCTTGATGCGGCTGTAGACGCCGGTGCCCGAATATCCCTTTTTCTCGGCGTAGTGAAAATGGCCGTGGTAGCCGTGCGGCGTGAGGAACTCGTCGGTCATGTCGCCGTGCTGCGCCTTTAACTCTTGTATGCACACGAAATCGGCAGTCTGCGTGCCCATCCAGTTGAAAAAACCCTTCTTGTGGGCGGAGCGGATACCGTTGAGATTGGCGGAGATAATTTTGGGCATGGAGCAGTTCGGAAGCGAGGGGTTTACAATACAGCGACTTATTTTTTACAGGGACTAAGGTGGACAATTTACGGCAGCAGTTTATCGCGTTTTCGGTCTCGACGGGCGTGCTGCGCTTTGGCGAGTTTACAACCAAGGCTGGGCGCAATTCGCCGTATTTTTTCAATGCGGGCCTGTTTCACGAAGGCGCCACGCTGGCGCAGCTGGCGCAGTTCTATGCGCAGACCTTGCTCGACTCCGGCGTCGAATTCGACATGCTGTTCGGGCCGGCCTACAAGGGCATCACCCTGGCCTCCGCCACCGCGGTGGCGCTGGCCGGGAAAGGCCGCAATACCTCGTTTGCCTTCAACCGCAAGGAAGCCAAGGATCACGGCGAGGGCGGGACGATTGTCGGCGCCAAGCTGCACGGCAAGGTGGTGATCATCGATGACGTGATCTCGGCGGGGACGTCGGTGCGGGAGTCGGTGCAGATGATCCGGGCGGCGGGGGCGGAGCCGTGTGCGGTGTTGATTGCGCTGGATAGGATGGAAAAATCGGGAGCGGATGGGGCGTTGTCCGCTAGTTCGGCGGTGCAGGAGGTGAGCCGGGAATTTGGGATTCCGGTGATCTCGATTGGGAATCTCGATGATTTGTTCAGCTACCTGGGGGAACAACCGGAGCTGACGGCGTCGAAGGAGAGGGTGGCGGCCTATCGGGCGAAGTACGGGGTGTAGAAAAATGGGACAGGCACCTGTCGGTGCCAGTCCCCCTGAATCAAACGCTGAGTTTTTTCTTGAGGAGTTCGGTCAGCTGCGCGGGGTTGGCTTTACCCTTCGACGCCTTCATGGCCTGGCCGATCAGGGCGTTAATCGCCGCTTCCTTGCCGGCGCGGTACTGCTCGACCGACTTGGCGTTCGCCGCCAGCACTTCGTCGACGATCGCTTCCAGGGCGCCGGAATCGGAAATCTGGCGCAGGCCTTTCTGGTCGATGATGACATCGGCGATGGCCGCATCGTTCGATTTGGCTTCCCACATCGCCGCGAATACTTCCTTGGCGATTTTATTCGAGATGGTGCCGTCGGCGATGCGCTTTAGCAGCAGCGCCAGCTGCGACGCTTCCACCGGCGAGTCGCCGATGTCGACATTGGCGCTGTTGAGCGTCGACGCCACTTCTCCCATCAGCCAGTTGGCTGCAGCCTTGGCGTTGGCCTGGCCGGCGATCGCCACCACCGCTTCGAAGTACGCCGCCATCGCGTGCGACGAGGTCAATATGAGCGAATCGTATTCCGGCAAGCCGTAGTCGTTGACAAAACGGCTACGCATGGCCGCTGGCAGCTCGGGCATGTCGGCCTTGATACGGGCGATCCACTCTTCGGAGATTTCCAGGGGCGGCAGGTCGGGGTCGGGGAAATAGCGGTAATCCTGGGCGTCCTCTTTCGAACGCATCGACCGCGTCTCTTTTTTATCGGGGTCCCAGAGACGGGTGGCCTGCTGCACCTTGCCGCCGTCTTCGATCAGTTCGATCTGGCGGCGCACTTCGTAGTTGACGGCTTCCTCGATGAAGCGGAACGAGTTCAGGTTCTTGATCTCGCGGCGCGTGCCGTAGGGTGCGCCCGGGCGGCGCACCGACACG
>JAQGNM010000597.1 GCA_028291845.1 Massilia sp.
AATGGTACGATTTCTATTTGTACGGCTCGCTTGCAACCATTATCGGCACCCAGTTTTTCATCGGTGACGCCACCACCAAGTTCATCTTTGCGCTGATGGCCTTTGCCGCCGGCTTCATCGTGCGTCCGTTCGGCGCGCTGGTGTTCGGCCGCCTCGGCGACATGATCGGCCGTAAATACACCTTCCTGGTCACCATCCTGATCATGGGCGCCTCGACCTTCATCGTCGGCCTGCTGCCGAGCTACGACTCGATCGGCATCGCCGCCCCGATCATTCTGGTGTCCTTGCGCGTATTGCAGGGCCTGGCCCTCGGCGGCGAGTACGGCGGCGCTG
The DNA here is from genome assembly GCA_028291845.1 of Massilia sp. GTDB lineage: Bacteria > Pseudomonadota > Gammaproteobacteria > Burkholderiales > Burkholderiaceae_D > JAFCUW01. The sequence continues at coordinate 334 of JAQGNM010000597.1, forward strand.
CCACCTACGTCGCCGAACATGCGCCCGAAGGCAAGCGCGGCTTCTTCACTTCGTGGATCCAGACTACCGCCACCATGGGCCTGTTCCTGTCGCTGCTGGTGATTCTCGGCACCCGTTCGGCAATGGGCGAAGACGCTTTTGCAGCCTGGGGCTGGCGCATACCGTTCCTGGTGTCGGTGCTGCTGCTCGGCGTATCGGTCTGGATTCGCCTGTCGATGAACGAATCGCCCGCTTTCGCCAAGATGAAGGCCGAAGGCAAGACATCGAAGGCGCCGCTGACCGAATCGTTCCTGCAGCCGCGCAACGCCAAGATCGTGTTCCTGGCGCTGGTCGGCCTGACCATGGGCCAGGCGGTGGTGTGGTACACCGGCCAATTCTATTCGCTGTTCTTCCTGACCCAGACCCTGAAGGTCGATGGCCCCATCGCCAACATCATGATCGCCATCGCGCTGGCCCTGGCCACGCCATTCTTCGTGTTCTTCGGCAGCCTCTCGGACCGCATCGGCCGCAAGTGGATCATCCTGGGCGGCTGCCTGATTGCCGCGCTGACCTACTTCCCGATCTTCGGCCAGATCACCCACTACGCCAATCCAGCCCTGGAAGCGGCGCTGAAGAACTCGCCGGTGACCGTGATTGCCGATCCCGCTACCTGCAACTTCCAGTTCAACCCGACCGGCACCGCCAAATTCCCGTCGTCCTGCGACATTGCCACCGGCATCCTGACCGGCGCTTCGGTGGCGTACACCCGCCAGGACGCCCCGGCCGGCACCATCGCCAGCGTCAAGGTCGGCGACAAAGTAATGCCGTCGTTCAACGCCACCCTGGATGCCGCCGGCCTGAACTTCGACGCCGCCAGCAAAAAGTCGGAAGCAGCGCTGAAGACCGAAATCGGCGCCGCCATCAAGGGCGCGGGCTACCCTGCCAAGGCCGATTCGGCGCAAATCAACAAGCCGATGACGGTGTTCTTCCTGTTCATCCTGGTGCTGTACGTCACCATGGTGTACGGGCCGGTTGCCGCCATGCTGGTCGAGATGTTCCCGACCCGTATCCGCTATACCTCGATGTCCCTGCCTTACCACATCGGTAACGGCTGGTTTGGCGGCCTGCTGCCGACCATCTCGTTCGCCATGGTGGCGTTCAAGGGCGACATTTATTATGGCCTGTGGTATCCGATCATCATCGCCCTGATCACCGTCGTCATTGGCGGCCTGTTCGTGCGCGAAACCAAGAACAACGACATCTACGCGGCGGATTGATGCTGCAGTCGTGATGGCCGCAAGGCCTGCAAAAATGCCGCTCTCATCAGCGGCATTTTTTTCGCCCGGTCGTTTCCGACGGTCCAGGCGCGCGCGGGCTTTTGGGTGAAAAAGTTATGATTGTGACTTCAAGCCACCAGGAGCGCCGCCATGTTAGCCAGTGAATTGCACAATATCGAAGCGAGCATCGCCGCCTGCAAGGATGCCATCGAAGCGTGCCAGGCATGCGCCGCCGCGGACATCCGCGCCGGGACCAATCTGTGCGCGCTGATCAACCTTGATTGCGCCGACATTTGCACGGCGACCATGAACGCTTTGGCCCGCCATTCCATCCACCACGGCGACTTTTGCGCGGTGTGCGTGCACATCTGCCGCGCGTGCGCGGCCGCCTGTGCCCCGCACGCCGAATTGCACGCCCATTGCAGGCGCTGCATGCAAGCCTGCGAAAAATGCGCGCTCGAGTGCGTCAAGCATGTCAAGGAACGCCATATCTGAGCGGCAACGCGTGTGGATTTTTGATGTCCTGGAGCGCAGCCATGGAGGATTGTCAGGCGCTCTTAGGGTGAAGGCAGGGGAATCGTGCGCCGGGTCGGATCAGGCGCGCTATTCGGCGTATATCCATCGCGGCATATATCCTTGAACACGTCCGCATATTCAGCCATCGTCGGCATGCCCGCCTGGCGGCGCCGCTCGGCCAATCCCCCAATATCCTCGATCTCGAACGGCAGCCAGGTTTCCTTGCTGACGCAATTGCCCTGCGTGCCGAAGCGCTGCGGCACGTGGGTGCGGTCGTACAGGTAGGCGTAGTTTTTTGCGGAAGCCTCCCCTTTCTCGACCAGCGGCGCCATCAATTCCAGCACCTTGCGCTGGAACGCCGGATCACTGTCCGAATGCTGGGCCAGCAGCCAGGCGGCCGCGGCGCCGTCCTGGCCTACCATGGCCACCGTCGGCCAGCCGAACTGTTGCACGATTTCTTTCAGCCGGCGCTGGTTGCTGGCGTGGACCTCGGTCCAGCGCTTGTAGTCTGGCTTGGCCAGGTCGGAGCGTACTTCCTGGTCGACGACTTGCATTGCCAGGAGTTCCTGGCGTAACTGGGGAGCGGTGGGTGCTGTGTCGGCGGCTTGGGCTGCTGTAGTGGTCGCAATGGCAGCAATGAAGACAGTGACGAAGTATCCATATGACATGTGGCCTCCAATGCATGAACGGGACAGGCACCTTTCGGCGTCAGTCCCGCTCCTGCAGACACTTGCTTAATCTTGGAATGGGACAGGCACCTGCCGGCGCCAGTCCCCCTTCTGCAAGCACCAACTTATTCGTTGAAGCGCTTGCCTTCCGCCACCAGCTTGACCAGCAACGGTGCCGGCGTCCAGGCGTCGCCATGGCGTCCCTTGGCATATTTTTCGATGGCGGCTTTGACGTTGTACAAGCCGACGGTGTCGGCATAGAACATCGGCCCGCCACGAAATACCGGGAAGCCGTAGCCGGTCAGATACACCATGTCGATGTCGGAAGCGCGCATGGCGATGCCCTCTTCGAGGATGTGGGCGCCCTCGTTGACCAGGGCGTAGACCAGGCGCTCGACGATTTCTTCGTCGGTGATCTTCCTGCGCTCGACGCCGATGTCGGCCGAGTGCTTGACGATCATCTCGTTGACGGCGGCGTTCGGGTAGGCTTTCCGATCGCCTGCCTTGTAGTCGTACCAGCCGGCGCCGGTCTTCTGGCCGTAGCGGCCCATTTCGCACAGCAGATCGGCGGTCTTCGAGTAGACGATATTTGGTTTTTCCACGTAGCGGCGCTTGCGGATGGCCCAGCCGATGTCATTGCCGGCCAAATCGCCCATGCGGAACGGGCCCATCGCAAAGCCGAATTTTTCCACGGCCTTGTCGACCTGCTCCGGCAGGCAACCTTCTTCCAGCAGGAAGCCGGCCTGGCGGCTGTATTGCTCGATCATGCGGTTGCCGATGAAACCGTCGCACACGCCCGATACCACGCCGGTCTTTTTCAGCTTTTTCGACAGCGCCAGGGTGGTGGCCAGCACGTCCTTGCCGGTTTGCTTGCCGCGCACGATTTCCAGCAGCTTCATGACGTTGGCCGGGCTGAAGAAATGGGTGCCGACCACGTCTTGCGCTCGTTTGGTGAAGCTGGCGATCTTGTCGAGGTCGAGGGTCGAGGTGTTGGACGCCAGGATGGCGCCCGGCTTCATCACCTGGTCGAGCTTTTCAAACACGGCTTGCTTGACGCCCATTTCTTCGAACACCGCTTCGACGACGATATCGGCCTGGCCTATATCTTCATAGTTGAGGGTGCCGGTGATCAGGCCGACGCGCTGGTCGAATTTTTCCTGGGTCAGCTTGCCCTTCTTCATGGTGTTTTCGTAGTTCTTGCGGATCGTCGCCAGGCCCTTTTCCAGGGCTTCCGGCTTGGTTTCCAGCATGATGACGGGGATGCCGGCGTTGGCGAAATTCATGGCGATGCCGCCGCCCATGGTGCCGGCGCCGATGATGGCCGCCTGCTTGATGGCGCGCACCGGCGTGTCCGCCGGCACGTCCGGCACCTTGCTGGCGGTGCGCTCGGCGAAGAAGGCATGGCGCAAGGCTTTCGATTCATTGGTTTGCGCCAGGTGCAAAAAGCGCTCGCGCTCGAACTTCAAACCGTCCTCGAACTTGCGGGTGACCGATGCCGCCACCGTTTCCACGCACTCGATCGGCGCCGGATACGGACCGGCCATGGCTATCACGGTATTGCGGGTAAATTGCAGGAACGCTTCGTGGTTCGGATAATCGACCTTGCGGTCGCGCACTTTCGGCAGCGGGCGCACGGCGGCCACGCTGGCAGCGAAGGCAACCGCCTCCGTGATCAGGTCGGCATCCTTGTCGAACAGCTTGTCGAACAAGGCGGTGTCGGCAAACTTCTCGGAAGGCACGAATACGCCCGACACGACCATATTAAGCGCCCGCTCCAGGCCGATCAGGCGCGGCAGGCGCTGGGTGCCGCCCGCCCCCGGCAGCAAGCCCAGTTTGACTTCAGGCAAGGCGATTTGTGCGCCCGGCATGGCGACCCGGTAGTTGCAGCCGAGCGCCAGCTCGAGGCCGCCGCCCATGCAGATGGTGTGGATCGCGGCCACGGTTGGTTTGACCGACGACTCCACTACCTTGATCAAGGTGTGCAGGGTCGGCTCGGTCATCGCCTTCGGTGAATTGAATTCCTTGATGTCGGCGCCGCCCGAAAACGCCTTGCCGGCGCCGGTGATGACGATCGCTTCGACGGCGTCGTCAGCCTGCGCCCGGTTGACCGCCTCGACGGCGGCGGCACGCGTTGCCAGCCCCAGCCCGTTGACGGGCGGATTGTTCAAGGTGATGACGGCAACCTTGCCATTGACGACGTAATCAGCGCTCATGTTTTTCCTTTAAAAGTTGAAACTCAATCCATCAACTATACCCGATAAAAGTACGGTCGTATTTTTTTTAAAAGACGTTTTTTAGACCTCAAGCCATTCCTTGCGGATCGCTGCACTTTCGCGCAATTGCGCCGGCGTGCCCTCGAACACGATGGCGCCATGGCCCATGACGTACACGCGCTGCGAAATGTCCATGGCGATGGCCAGTTTCTGTTCGACCAGCAGCACCGACACTCCCTTGTTCTTCAGCGCCAACAGGTAGTCCGCCACCAGCGCGACGATTTTCGGCGCCAGCCCCTCGGTCGGCTCGTCGATCATGATCAAATCCGGGTCGCCCATCAGGGTGCGGCACAAGGTCAGCATCTGCTGTTCGCCGCCGGACAGCACGCCGGCCGCCACCGCCCTTCTCTCTTCCAGCCGGGGAAACATGCGGTACATGTCGGCCAGGCTCCAGCGCCCGCTTTTACCGGCGCTTTTCTGGCCCAGCAGCAGGTTTTGCTCGACCGTCAGGGTCGGAAAAATGTCGCGGCCCTCGGGCACGTAGCCGACGCCCTGATGGGCGATCTGGAAGGCTTTAAGGCCCAGCAATTCGGCGCCCCTGAAACAAACCTCCCCCTTGGCCGTGACCTGCCCCATCACCGCCTTGACCAAGGTCGAGCGCCCGACACCGTTGCGGCCGAGCAGGCTGACGATCTCGCCTTCGCCCACGCGGAGGTCGACGCCGTGCTATACGTGGCTTTTGCCGTACCACGCATGCAAACCCTTGATTGACAGAATATCCATCAGGCATCCCCCAGGTAGGCCGCTTGCACAGCCGCGTTGCCGCGGATATTGGCCGGGGTATCGCAGGCAATCACTTCGCCGTAGACCAGCACGGCGATCTTGTCGGCCAGGCCGAACACCACGCCCATGTCGTGCTCCACCATCAACAATGTTTTGCCGACCGTGATGCGGCGAATCAGTTCGACAGCGGCGTCCGATTCGGAGCGGCTCATGCCGGCGGTCGGCTCGTCGAGCAGGATGACGTCGGCGCCGCCGGCGATGGTGATGCCGATTTCCAGCGCGCGCTGCTCGGCGTAGGTGAGCACGCCGGCCGGTACGCCGCGCTGGCGTTGCAAGCCGATATCCACCAGCACTTGCTCGGTGCGCTCATGGGCGTCGCGCAAGGCGCCCAGGCGGTGCCAGAACGAGTAACGGTAACCGAGCGACCACAGCACGGCGCAACGCAGATTTTCGTAGACGCTCAGCTTGTCGAACAGGTTGCTGACCTGGAAACTGCGCGCTAACCCCCTGCGGTTGATGTCGAACGGCCGCAAGCCTGCAACGCTGGCGCCGTGCAGGCGTATATCTCCGCCGCTGATGCCGAAGCGGCCCGAAATCAGATTGAACAAGGTGGACTTGCCGGCGCCGTTGGGGCCGATGATGGCGCAACGCTCGCCCCTGGCGATCTGCAAGCTTGCGCCGCGGATGATTTCCGACTTGCCGAAGCTTTTGCGCACATCGATCAGTTCGAGGGCGTTCATGGCCTGGCTCCCGAGATGGTAGCGGCAATGTCCCCATTGACCGCGTCCCATCGTTCCATGTAATCGGGCGCGATTTTGCGGCAGGCCAGCGCGCCGACGCCAAACAAGCCGGCGGCCACCAGCCAGGGCGCGAGCGCATGGGCGTCGAGCGGCACGCCCAGCAGGGTGCCCGGTGCGCCATTGCTCTCCAGGGTTCTGCGGTATAGCAATTCAATGGCCAACACCACCCCGGCCAGCGCCACCAGCGCCGACGCGCACACTGCCAACAGCCTGACTCGGATGCGATGAAACAAGCCGAACCGGGCTACCCGCAGCAGCAGCATCAGCAAGCTGGCCAGACCCGCCGGGGCGAAGCGCACCAGGGCGATGAAGAACAGGCCCAGATACAGTTGCCACGCCGCCGTGTACTCGGACAGCATGACGACGAAGCCGACGCCGACCACGGCGCCGATCAAGGGGCCGAAAAAATAGCCGATGCCGCCGATGAACACAAACAGCAGGATGCTGCCCGAGCGCACGGCACTGACGTTTTCCGCGCTGACGATCTCGAAATTGATGGCGCCGAGCGCGCCGGAGATGCCGGCAAAGAAGCTCGATGCGATCAGCGCCAGGTAGCGCACCCACTGGGCGTCGTAGCCGATGAAGCCGACCCGTTCCGGATTGTCGCGCACGGCATTGAGCATGCGCCCCAGCGGCGTGTGGGTGAACGCGTACATGGCCGCGGTGCTGACGAACAACCACCCTGCGATCAGGTAATACACCTGGATTTGCGGCCCGTACGTCAAGCCCATGAAAGGCTTGCCCAACACCCTGTTGGTGGTCACGCCGCCCTCGCCGCCGAAAAATCCTGGGAACATCAGCGAAGCGGCAAATACCAGTTCGACAAGCCCGAGCGTGATCATGGCAAAAGTGGTGCCTGATTTGCGGGTCGTTACGTAGCCGAACAGCATGCCGAAAAACATCCCGGCGACGCCGCCGACCAGGGGAATCAAGGTCGTCGGCACTGGTACGCCGGTCGCGGCCTGATTCATCACGTGAATGGCGACGAAGCCGCCCAGGCCGGAATACACGGCGTGGCCGAACGACAGCATGCCGCCCTGGCCCAGCAGCATGTTGTACGACAGGCCGAACAGCATGACGGTGCCGATCTGGCTGAGGATCGACAGCGAGGCGCCCTTGTTGAAAATTAGCGGCGCGACGATCAGCACCAGCGCAAAGCCGCCCCACACCAGCCAGCGGCCCAGGTTAATCGGCCGGAAGCTGACGGTTTTACCGATGGCATGCGGGTTCATTCGCGCGTCCCCAACAAACCCTTCGGACGAAAGATCAGCATCAGCACCAGAAGCAGGAAGGGCAGGATGGCCGCGCTCTGGGCGATCGTCACCTTGAGTAACGCAAAGCCGGGCGTGGCCTCGGTGATGCCGGCGCCAAGGCCGTTCAGCAGGCTCATCACGGAGTAATCGAGGGCCACCGCGAAGGTCTGCAGCACGCCGATCAGCAGTGACGCGATAAAGGCGCCCGCCAGCGAGCCCATGCCGCCGACCACCACCACGACAAAGACGATGCTGCCGACGGTGGCGGCCATGCTCGGTTCGGTGACGAAGGCATTGCCGCCGATCACCCCAGCCAGTGCCGCCAGCGCGCAGCCGCCGCCGAACACCCACATGAAGATGCGCGGCACGTTGTGGCCGAGCGCTTCGGCCGCTTCCGGATGGGTCAGCGCCGCCTGGATTACCAGGCCGATGCGGGTGCGCGTGAGCAACAGCCAGATCGACGCCAGCATGGCCAGGGCAACCGCCATCATGAAGCTGCGGTACATCGGGAAACTGGTCGAATACAGGGTGAACAAAGGGCGGTCGAGCGCGGCCGGGACGGCGTAGGCCACCGCCGACCTGCCCCACACAAGCTGCACCAGTTCGACAATCAGGTAGGACAGGCCGAAGGTGAACAACAGTTCCGGGACGTGGCCGAATTTGTGGATCGGCCGCAAGCCGTAGCGCTCGACCAGCGCGCCGGCCAGGCCCACCACCAGCGGCGCGAGGACCAGCGCCGGCCAGAATCCGAGCCAGTTGCTGATGCTGTAGGCGATGTAGGCGCCCAGCATATAAAAGCTGGCGTGGGCGAAGTTCAGCACACCCATCATGCTGAATATCAGGGTCAGGCCGGACGAGAGCATGAACAGCAACAAGCCGTAGCTGATCCCGTTCAGCAATGTGAACAACGTAAATTCCATGGGGGCCTGCCAAAGGTGGATGAAACACACCGGCCCCATGTAGCGGAGCCGGTGTGGCAGCAAATTACCGGCTTATGCGCTCGGCCGTTTCATCTGGCAGGAGGTGGGCTGACCGGCCTGGTAGGCATCGATTTTCTTGTCCATCTTCCAGCCGTAACCCGTGTTTTCCTGGTCGTACTTGACGTCCTTGCCGTTGATCCTGGTCCAGGTGCCGATGTACAGCGGCTGCTGCAACTGGTGATCGACCTTGTTCATCATCACTTCGCCGTTCAGGCTGGCAAACTTGGCCCCTTCCATGGCGAACGCCACTTTGACCGGGTCGGTCGACTTGCCGGCCTTGATCGCCTGCGCCAGCATGCCGATGCCGCTGTGGGTTTGCGCCGTGTAGTAATCGTCGTTGTATTTCTTTTTGTACGCCTCGACGATTTCCTTGCCTTTGAAACTCTCGTTGTTGACCATCCAGTTGCCGACGATTTTCACGCGCTCGGCGCCGGCCGCGCCCATCGCCGTCGGCACCCCGGTCGTCGCCGCATAATACGTGTAGAAATTAGCCTTCAGGTCGGCGTCCTTGGCGGCGCGGATCAGCAGCGCCAGGTCGGCGCCCCAGTTACCCGTGATGACAGTGTCGGCGCCGGACGCCTTGATCTTGGCGATGTAGGGCGAAAAATCCTTCACTTGTGCGATCGGATGCAGGTCGTCGCCGACAATCTTGATGTCAGGCCGCTTGCGCTGCAGGTATTCCTTGGCCGCCCGGCTCACCGCCTGGCCGAAGGCGTAGTTCTGGCCGATGATGTAGACGCTCTTGATGTCCTTGTTCGGCGCCATGTAGCTGGTCAGCGCTTCCATTTTCATGTCGGAGTTGGCGTCGAAGCGGAAGTGCCAGA
>JAQGNM010000020.1 GCA_028291845.1 Massilia sp.
GATCTCCGCCCGCAGCGGCTGCCCCAGGCTCGACAACACGGTGAGCTTGCCGAGACCGGCCGCTTGCGCGGAAGACAACACCACTGCCGTGGCGATGGCGCCGAACAGGGACTTCAGCGCAAGCGACATGATGCGGGGACGGGTTTGTAAAGGCATGGTGGCAGCGTGGGTAAGAGTTGTCGAGGGGAATGCTACTGTCTCGGAGGTCTCAACATATCATCATGCTCTGGAGCATGCAAGCTTTCGGAGTGTTTCTCCAGCTCCAACATCGATAGTGTGAACAGGATGCCTAAATTACGCCGTTTTGACCACACAAAACAGCACTTTTCGAGGCCGCTTCGCAGAATGAAAATGGCATCTGAAAATGACAAAAGGCCGGCAATGCCGGCCTCGTTTCATGACACGCGATTAACGGTCATTGTGAGAAGATTATTGGTCGAGAACAATACGCAACATGCGGCGCAAGGGCTCGGCCGCGCCCCACAGCAACTGGTCGCCGACGGTAAACGCGGACAAATATTCCGGCCCCATCGACATCTTGCGCAGCCGGCCGACGGGAATCGTCAAGCTGCCCGTCACCGCCGCCGGCGATAACTCGCGCACCGACGCCTCGCGGGTGTTCGGCACCACTTTGACCCACTGGTTGGCGGAGGCGATGATGTCGTTGACTTCGTCCAAAGACACATCTTTTTTCAGCTTGATGGTCAGCGCCTGCGAGTGGCAGCGCATGGCGCCGATGCGCACGCACAGGCCGTCGACAGGGATCGGGGCGGAGCCGAATGCTTCACCGAGGCCGAGGATCTTGTTGGTCTCGGCGCCAGCCTTCCACTCTTCCTTCGACTGGCCGTTGCCCAGGTCCTTGTCGATCCAGGGAATCAGGTTGCCCGCCAGCGGCGCGCCGAACTGTTTGATTTCGTCGGCCGACAAGCCGTGCTGGGTGGCCAGCACCGTGCGGTCGATTTCCAGGATGGCCGACGCCGGGTCGTCCAGCAGCGGGCGCACGGCGGCGTTGATGGTGCCGAACTGGGTCAGCAGTTCGCGCATGTGCTGGGCGCCGCCGCCGGACGCGGCTTGGTAGGTCATCGAAGTCATCCAGTCGACCAGGCCGTGCTGGAACAGGCCGCCCAGACCGATCAGCATGCACGACACCGTGCAATTGCCGCCGATGTAGTTCTTGATGCCCTTGCCCAGCGCCGTCTTGATGACGCCCATGTTGACAGGATCGAGCACGATCACGGCGTCGTCGTTCATGCGCAAGGTCGAGGCGGCGTCGATCCAGTAGCCGTCCCAGCCGGAGGCGCGCAGTTGCGGAAACACGTCACTGGTGTAGTCGCCGCCCTGGCAGGAGATGATGATCTCGCACTTGCTGAGCGCGGCGATGTCGAAGGCGCTTTTCAGGGTGGTTTCGTTCTTGGCCAAGGCGGGCGCGGCGCCGCCGGCGTTCGAGGTGGTGAAAAACACCGGTTCGATATCGGCAAAATCGCCCTCGTCGCGCATGCGCTGCATCAGCACCGAGCCGACCATCCCGCGCCAACCTACCAAGCCTACTAATTTCATGTTCTTCTTCCCACACTATGAATGAATTGTTTAAGCGAGCGCCTTGACCACCGCGTTGCCCATCTCTTCGGTGCTCACGCGCAGCGCGCCCGCTTCGTCGATGTCGGCGGTGCGCAGGCCCTGTCTGAGTACGCTCTTGACGGCGTTCTCGATGCGCTCGGCCTGTTCCGCCTTGTCGAACGAATAGCGCAGCATCATCGCCGCCGACAGGATCGTCGCCAGCGGATTGGCGATGCCCTTGCCGGCGATGTCAGGGGCCGAGCCGTGCGAGGGTTCGTACAAACCCTTGTTGTTGGCGTCGAGCGAAGCCGATGGCAGCATGCCGATCGAACCGGTCAGCATGGCGGCGCAGTCGGAGAGAATATCACCGAACATGTTACCGGTTACCAGCACGTCGAATTTTTTCGGCGCCCGCACCAACTGCATGGCGGCGTTATCGACGTACATGTGATCGAGCGCGACATCGGGATAATCCTGGTGCACCTCGGTGACGATGTCGCGCCAGAACTGGAACGTTTCCAGCACATTGGCCTTGTCGACGCTGGTGACGCGCTTGTCGCGCTTCTGCGCGGCCTGGAACGCCACGTGGGCGATGCGGCGAATTTCCGACTCGGCGTAGCGCATGGTGTCGAACCCTTCGCGATCGCCCTTGAACGGGCCGTCCGGGCACTCGCGCACGCCGCGCGGTTTGCCGAAATAGATATCGCCGGTCAGCTCGCGAATGATCAGGATGTCCAGGCCGGAGACGATTTCCGGTTTCAAGGTGGAAGCGCCGGCCAGTTCCGGGTACAGGATGGCGGGACGCAGGTTGGCGAACAGCTGCAGTTCCTTGCGCAGGCCGAGAATGGCCTGCTCCGGACGCAGCGAGCGCTCGAGGCTGTCGTATTTGAAATCGCCGACGGCGCCGAACAGCACGGCGTCGGCCGCTTTTGCCAGGGCCAGGGTGGCGGGCGGCAGCGGATGGCCGGCGGCGGCGTAACCGGCGCCGCCGACGTCGGCGCTTTCCATCTCGAACGGCTCGCCGAGGGCATTCAACACCTTGACCGCTTGCGTCATGATTTCAGGGCCGATGCCGTCGCCGGGCAGGATTGCAATCTTCATGGAGTCTCTTCTTGTGTATTTTCGTTTATGCTTGTTTGTGCTTGTTTAGATAACGTTGGCAAGCCACGGCTGCGCCGCCAGGTGGCGCTCTTCGAACGCGCGGATCTGGTCGGCGTGGCGCAGGGTCAGGCCGATGTCATCGAGGCCGTTCATCAGGCAGTATTTACGGAACGGGTCGATGGCGAACTCGCAGGAAAAGGCGCCGTCGCTGGTGGAGACGCGCTGCGCTTCGAGGTCGACAATAAGGCGAAATCCATTGAAACCCTTGACCATGTCGAACAGGCGGTCGATCTCGGTTTCTTTCAACACGATCGGCAGCAGGCCGCTCTTGTAGCAGTTATTGAAAAAAATGTCGGCGAAGCTGGGCGCGATGATGGCGCGAAAGCCGTACTGGTCGAGCGCCCACGGGGCGTGTTCGCGCGAAGAGCCGCAGCCGAAATTCTTGCGGGTCAACAGGATCGAAGCGCCCTGGTAGCGCGGCTGGTTCAGCACGAAGTCGGGATTGACCGGACGGCGCGAATTGTCCTGGCCCGGTTCGCCGTGATCGAGGTAGCGCCACTCGTCGAACAAATTCGGGCCGAAGCCGGTGCGGCGGATCGACTTGAGGAACTGCTTCGGGATGATGGCGTCGGTATCGACGTTGGCGCGGTCGAGCGGGGCCACCAGGCCTTCGTAACGGATGAATTTTTCCATGATCTTCGAGTTGAGAGAGAGGAACGGCCGTAGCTGAACAGCTTATTTGCGGCCGACGCCTTCGACGGCCTGGCCGACTTTTTGGACATCCTTGCCGACGCCGGCGATGGTGTTGCAGGCCGAGAGAGTGAGCAAAAACGCGGCGGCGATGCAGACGGCGGAAAGGTTTTTCATGACAAATAAATAAATCAAATAAATCAAATAAATAGTTTAGCGCAGACTGCGTACATCGACGAAATGACCGGCGATGCCGGCGGCGGCGGCCATCGCCGGCGACACCAGGTGGGTGCGGCCGCCCTGCCCCTGGCGGCCCTCGAAATTGCGGTTCGAGGTCGAGGCGCAGCGCTCGCCCGGTTCGAGGCGGTCGGCGTTCATCGCCAGGCACATCGAGCAGCCCGGCTCGCGCCATTCGAAACCGGCGTCCTTGAAGATGCGATCGAGGCCTTCGCGCTCGGCCTGATCCTTGACCAGGCCGGAACCGGGCACCACCATCGCCAGGCGCACGTTGGAGGCGCGCTGCTTGCCGCGCACGACGGCGGCGGCGGCGCGCAGGTCCTCGATGCGCGAGTTTGTGCAGGAGCCGATGAACACCTTGTCGATGCGGATGTCCTGGATCGGTGTGTTCGGCGTCAGGTTCATGTAGGCCAGCGCCTTTTCCATGGCGTCGCGGCGCACCGCATCCTTCTCCAAGTCGGGATCGGGCACGCGACCGTCGATCGCGGTGACCATCTCCGGCGAAGTGCCCCAGGTCACCTGCGGCTTGACCTCGGCCGCGTTCAATGTGACGACCAGGTCGAAGCGTGCGCCCGGGTCCGAGTGCAAGGTGCGCCAGTAGGCCACGGCGCGCTCCCAGTGCGGGCCGGCGGGCGAGAACGGGCGCCCCTTGACGTAATCGATGGTGGTGTCGTCGACGCCGATCATGCCGGCGCGCGCACCGGCTTCGATGGCCATGTTACAGACCGTCATGCGCCCTTCCATCGACAGCGAACGGATGGTCGAACCGGCAAATTCGATGGCGTAACCGGTGCCGCCGGCGGTGCCGATTTTGCCGATCACGGCCAGCACCAGGTCTTTCGCGGTTACGCCGCTTGGCAAGGCGCCATCGATCTGCACCAGCATCGCTTTCGATTTTTTCGCCAGCAGCGTCTGGGTGGCGAGCACGTGTTCGACTTCCGAGGTGCCGATGCCGTGCGCAAGACAGGCAAACGCGCCGTGCGTCGACGTGTGCGAGTCGCCGCACACCACCGTCATGCCAGGCAAGGTGGCGCCCTGCTCCGGCCCGATCACGTGGACGATGCCCTGGCGCTTGTCGTTCATGTTGAAGTAGGTCAGGCCGTAGCTTTTGGCGTTGGCGTCGAGCGTTTCCACCTGCAGGCGCGAGACCGGGTCGAGGATGCCGTCCTTGCGGTCGGTGGTCGGCACGTTGTGGTCGGCCACCACCAGGTTCGCCGAGTTGCGCCAGAGGGGACGGTTGGCGGCGCGCAGGCCGTCGAACGCCTGCGGGCTGGTCACTTCATGGACCAGGTGGCGGTCGATGTAAAGCACCGTGGTGCCGTCTTCGTCGGCCCGCACCACGTGCGAGTCCCACAGTTTGTCGTAAAGCGTTTTGATCATTGTCTGCGTCCGGCTTCGGGTGGAATGGATTGCGCATTTGATTATGCCATATTTGTGCATTGCCGCAGAAGAGGTCCTTTTTTGGAACCTTATTTGCACCTGTTTGCGCATCGAAAAATATTATTTGCAAATTTAAATGAAATTGCAAATAAAAAATGCCTGCTAGTGATAGCAGGCATTTTTTCCATCCTTCGGACCAGTGCGTTTATTTTTTCGGCGCCCCGGTTTCGTGCATAAGGTTGTACATAAGGCCGATGCCCTTACGCCGCCAGCTTGACCGCCCCGCGGCAGCCATCCATCAGGAACGACAATCCGACCACCAGCACCAGTTCGCCCTCGGCAGAGCGCGCCGTGCCGGTAATGCCGTCGACGGAAATGGCCGTCATCGGCTTGATCACCAGGTCGGCGGTGCCGTCCACCGCCGCCACCGCCAGGATGTACGGCTGCGGCGCCGAGATGACGATGCCGACTTTTTCGACGCAGTCTTCGTAACCGAGCGAGGCGGCCAGCGAACGCACCGGCAGCGGACGGCCCTGGTCCTTCAGCACCGGCGCACCGCCCACGTTGAGGAAGGTGTCGGGCAGTTCGACCACCCGCTCGACCATCGCCATCGGCAGCGCCAGCGCGGCGCCCGAGGTCGATACCAGCATGGTCGGTACGATCGACAGTTCGATCGGCAGGCGGATGGCGAACTTGGTGCCATGACCCAGCGACGAATCGATGTGGATGGCGCCGCGGTTTTTTTCCACCGCGGTCTTCACCACGTCCATGCCGACTCCGCGCCCGGACACCGAGGTGGCCTGCTCCTTGGTCGAAAAGCCCGGCAGGAATACCAGCTGGTAGGCTTCCTCGTCGCTCGGCGCGCCGTTCTCGTTGATCAAGCCCTTCTCGAACGCCTTTTTACGCAGCGCTACCGGGTCCATGCCCTTGCCGTCGTCCTGCAGCACGATCATCACGCTGTTCGCTTCCTGCCAGGCTTTGAGGGAGATGAACGCCTTGGCCGGCTTGCCGCTGGCGACGCGCTGCTCGGGCGACTCGACGCCGTGGTCGAGCGCATTGCGCAGCATGTGCACCAGCGGGTCGTACAGGCTGTCGACGACCACGCGGTCGACTTCCGTTTCGGCCCCTTCGATATTCAGTTCGACTTCCTTGCCCAGGTCCTTGGCCAGTTCGCGCACCAGGCGCGGGAATTTCTGGAACAGGCGGCCGACCGGCTGCATGCGGGTGGCCAGGGTGGCGCGCTGCAGTTCGGCCGAATAGCGCGAGGCGCGTTCCAGCGTTTCCGTCAAGGTCGCCATCAGGGTGGCGGCCTGGCCTTCGAACTTGAATTGCGACAGGCGCTCGAGCAGCACGGCGGCCTGGTTGGCGGCCTGCACCGATTCGCCCGCCACTTCCAGCAGCGCGTCGAGCTTGACGGCGTCGACGCGGATCGATTCTTCCTTGGCCGGGGCGGAGGCGGCGCGGAACTCTTGCACCTTTTCTTCGCGGCGCTCGGTGCCGTCCCAGCCTTGCTTGGCCGCAACGGCAGCCGCGGGGGCTGATGCCGCCACTTCGGCCGTCGGCGCGGCCGGCGCGGCAGGCGTGGCGGCTTGCGCGGCCGGCGCAGGCACGCCGTCGGCGGCCGGTTGATAGGTGCCCGGCGGGACCACCGCCATGAACATCGCTTCCCAGTCGATACCGTCGGCGCCGGGGCCGCGCGATACTACCGCGGCAGCGACCGGCGCGGCCGCCGTCGGTGCGGGTGCGGGTGCCGCGCTCACTGGCGCCGGCGCCGGCGCCGAATGGGTCTTGCCGGCGATGGCGTCCACCAGGATGCTCTCGAGCGCTGCCGGCATCGACGCCAGCTGCTCGGGCGCGGCGCCGTTATTCAGATCGTTCAACTGGTCGGCCACAAAACCCGAGGCTTGCAGCGCCGCTTCGATGGCCAGCGGGGTCACCGGGGCGGCGCCGTTGCGCAGCGCGTCGAACAGGTTTTCGGTCAGGTGGCAGGCGGTGACCATCGCCGTCAGATTCATGAAGCCGGCGCCGCCCTTGATCGTATGGAAGGAGCGGAACACGGCATTGAGCGTTTCCTTGTTGTTCGGATCGCGCTCGAGCCGCAGCAAATGCTCTTCCACATTGACTGCCAGATCCATCGCCTCGACGACGAAATCCTTGAGCATATCGTCCATCAGAACCCCAGATCGGCAAGTAAATCGTCAACGTTATCCTGGTCGAGCGCCTCGGACGGCACCGACGGACCGGTCATCAGCGCCGGCTTGGCGGCGGCCAGCTTTTCGCGCACGGCCGGCGGCGCGTTGTCGCGCAACAGTTCGGCCAGCTCGTGTTCGACCGTCTTGGTGATCGCCACCACTTTTTTGATCAACTGGCCGGTGATGTCCTGGAAGTCCTGGGCCATCATGATGTCGAGCAGGCGGGCCTTCTCGGCGTCGGTGGCCTTGGTCACGGCCTGGGCGAACTGTTGCGAGTCGCCGGCCAGTTTCTTGAATTCGTCGATCGAGGTCTTGCCCGCAAACAGGTCCGCCCAGCGGGTTTCCATCTGCTTGGCGCTCTTCGCGAGCACATCCTGCGCCGGCATGCCTTCATCGAGCGTGTTGAGCACCTTGTTGGCGGCCTGTTCCGTCAGCGAGGCCACGTATTCGAGGCGGTCCTGGGCGTCGTTGATCTGGCTCGACGCTTCCGTCAGCGCCTTGTCGTAGCCCAGCTCGCGCAACGAGTCGTGCAGCAGGCGGACGATGCCGCCAAGGCGTTCGAACATCGGCTTGTCGGCGGCGTTGCCTTCGGTGTGGGCATCGGCTTCGGCGGCAGGCGCGGCGGCAGGCGCGGCAGCAGGCGCGG
>JAQGNM010000025.1 GCA_028291845.1 Massilia sp.
GCCGCGGATCAGGCGCGTGGCCAGGTGCTGCAGCTGGGCCAGTTCGACCTGCAGTTTACCCTCGTGGCTCTGGGCGCGCTGGGCAAAAATGTCGAGAATCAGGCTGGTGCGGTCGAGCACGCGCACGTTCAGGCGTTTTTCGAGATTTCGCTGCTGCGCCGGCGACAGGGCGTGATTGAAAATGACGATTTCAATCTGCTCGGCAAGACATGCCTCGGCGATCTCGTCGGCCTTGCCGGAACCGACAAAGTAGGCGGCGTCGGGCGCGGCGCGCTTGGCGGTGATGGTGGTGATCGGCTCGGCACCGGCCGAGCGGGCGAGCAGGGACAGCTCTTCCACGCTGGCGTCGAAATCGCCGGCGCCGAAGTCGATCCCGACTAGCGCCGCGCGCATATGCCCACTTTCAAGGCCTGGGCCATAGCCGCCCGCTTATTCAGCGTCGGACTCAAGGTTGAGATTGACGGCGCGGGCCGGTACCACGGTGGAGATAGCGTGCTTGTAGACCATCTGGGTGACGGTATTACGCAGCAGCACGACATACTGGTCGAACGATTCGATATGGCCCTGCAGCTTGATGCCGTTGACCAGATAGATCGAGACCGGCACATGCTCTTTGCGCAAGGCATTCAAAAATGGGTCTTGTAACAGTTGCCCTTTGTTGCTCATAACAGCTCCGTATGTTGTTGTAGTTCAAAAGTTGGAGGCGACTCGGGCGATTTCAAGTACCGGAATGATCTTTCCTAAGAAGCCGTGAAAAACGATAAATCTACTGTAACCTGTTTTACCGTGCTCTGTGGCCCGCGCGACCTATTTTTTGCGCGGGTATCACTTGCGCGCGAATGGATTCTTACCCATACGCAATTCGATCCGCAGCGGCGTACCGACCAGGTTGAAGGTGTCGCGGAAATGCTTTTCCAGGTAACGTTTATACGGTTCGCCAATGGCGTCGAGCGCGTTACCGTGGATGACGATGATCGGCGGATTCTGGCCGCCCTGGTGGGCATAGCGCATCTTCGGCCGGATCGAGCCCTTGCGCTTCGGTTCCTGTTTTTCCACCGCTTCGATCAGGGCGCGCGTCAGGCGCGGCGTCGACAAGTCGGCGGTGGCGGCCTCGTAGGCGGCATCGACCGACTTCATCATCGGCCCGATATTGGTCGCTTTCAGTGCCGAAATAAAATGCGTCTTGGCAAACGAGAGGAAGTCGAGCTTGCGGTCGAGGTCGATCTTGATCTCGTCGCGCTGGTCCGAGGTCAAGCCATCCCATTTGTTCACCGCCACCACCAGCGCCCTGCCCGACTCGAGGATGAAGCCGGCGATGTGGGCATCCTGCTCGGAGATATCCTGCTGGGCATCGAGCAACAGGATCACCACGTGGGCTTCCGAGATCGACTGCAAGGTTTTGACGACCGAGAATTTCTCGATGGCTTCGAACACCTTGCCGCGGCGACGGATACCGGCGGTGTCGATCAGGGTGTAGTTCTTGCCGTCGCGTTCGAACGGCACTTCGATCGAATCGCGCGTGGTGCCGGGCATGTCGAAAGCGATCACGCGTTCTTCGCCGATCAGGGTGTTGACCAGGGTCGACTTGCCGACATTCGGCCGCCCGACAATGGCGATCTTGATGCCGCGCGCGGCCGGCTCGAGTTCTTCCTCGTCGGGTGGGCGCGAGGCGAACGCTTCGTTGAGGGCTTCTTCGACCAGGTCGGCCACGCCGTCGCCGTGGGCGGCTGAAATCACATACGGATCGCCCATGCCCAATTCATAGAATTCGGCCACCACCGAGGTGTACTTCATGCCTTCGGCCTTGTTCACCACCAGCATCACCTTGCGGCCCGACTTGCGCAGGAAATCGGTGATGGTCTTGTCGTGCGGGGTCAGGCCCTGGCGGCCGTCGACGATGAACACGACGACGTCCGCTTCGGCCACGGCCTGCTTGGTCTGCAGGGCCATCTGGTGCATGATGCCTTCTTTCGCCACCGGCTCGAAACCGCCCGTGTCGATGACCAGGAACGGGCGCTCGCCGACCCGCCCTTCGCCATAGTGGCGATCGCGGGTCAGGCCAGGCAGGTCCGCCACCAGCGCGTCACGCGAGCGGGTAAGGCGGTTGAAAAGGGTCGATTTCCCGACGTTGGGGCGACCAACAAGTGCAATTACCGGCTTCATTATTATTCGACCGCGATTGCGGTCACAGTTCCATTTTGTGTTTGAAAAATCAGGTTCGAGCCGAGCACCACGGGCGTGGCGATGACGGCGCTGCCGTCGGTGGCGGCGCGCGCCAGAAAGGTGCCGTCTTCACGCGACATGAAGTGGATGTAGCCCTGGTAGTCGCCGACGGCGACGGCGCGGCCGTAGGAAACCGGGGTCGACAGGTTACGGTAGCCGAGCTTGTCGTTCTTCCACACCGACACGCCGCTGTCGCGGGCGAAGCTCATGACGGCGCCCTTGTCGTCGGGGGCGAATACATATTGCTGGTCGACGGCGACGCCGACGTTGGACGACATTTCCTTGGTCCAGCGGGCGGTGCCCGTGGCCAGGCCGAAACAACCGACGCGGCCCTGATAGGACACGGCGCAAACGTCACTGTCGATCACCACCGGCAAGCCGCCGATGTCGGTAACGCGTTCGAGTTCGGTGGCGCCGCGCGCTTCGCCGACCGCGGTTTCCCAGCGCGGCGAGCCGCTGGCCAGGATGATAGCCACCAGCTTGCCGCCCGGCTGGGCAATGATGACGTCCTTGCCCGCCACCACCATGCCGGGGGCGTTACGAATCGTCAGCGGCGGCGACGGCCGCTGCACGGTCCATTTCTTCTCGCCGGTCTTGGCGTCGAGGCCAACGATGCGGTTATCAAAACTGCGCACCACCACAATGCCCTCGCCCACCACCGGCGCCGACAGCACTTCGCTGGACGCTTGCGCGGTCCACAGCGCCTTGCCGTTCATGTCGAAGGCGTACACCACGCCTTTGATGCCGCCCACCACGATCAGATTGCCGTCGGTACCGACGCCGGCCGACAAGGCGGTCGGCGCCTTGATGCGCCACAAGGCGCGGCCGGTGGCGCCGTCGACGCGGGCGATGGCGCCCTCGCCGCCGGCGACGATCACGCTGGTGCCGGCCAGCGCCGGGGTGAAGGTGTACGAATTCGATTTGCCGATGTCGAGTTTCCAGGCGGTACGCACGGCCATGCTGCCCTTCAGTTCGACGAGGGGCGCGGGCACGGCGGTTTTCGACTTGGTGGCGAAGGGATTGAGCGAACTCAACGTCGAACAGCCGGCCATCACGGCCAGGACACTCACACCGATCAGCTTCTGGGTAATACGCATCATTGTCAGGTACCTTGTTCTTGTGTTCTGGTGTTCTTGCGAAGGGTAGTACGCGCCACGCTTACGCTGCAGCAGGCGCGGCGGCATCGGCCGGTTTGGCCGGCACCGTGCCGCCGATCGATTCGAGTTTGACTTCCAGCAAGCGGCGGCCCGGATCGGCCTTGTTCATGGCGGCCAGCGCGGCGGTGTACGATTTGCGCGCTTCGTCGAGCTTGTTCTGGGCGACCAGGATGTCGCCGCGGCGGTCGGCCACGGCGCTGGCGAATTGCGGCTGGAAGTCGCCGGCCAGCATTTTCAGGGCGTCGTCGTAGGCCTTTTCGTCGAGCAGAATGCCGGCGATGCGCAGCCTGG
>JAQGNM010000462.1 GCA_028291845.1 Massilia sp.
GAGGCGATGCGCCGTGCACGGCATTGCGTGCGCGCGCCTGCTGAGGTTATCTAATCAGATACGGAAATACAACATGCACGATAACAAAAAGTTCTCGATTCGCAGCGGTTTGCCGGACTCTTTCGCAAATTGCCGAAATAATGCTGGAGGGCAATGGATTGCTTCGATAGAATTTTAAGCTTGGCCGAGGAGAAGATATGCGTTTGAAGAAGATAAATGTGGTAATTTTGGCAATTATGAGCTTGGGATGCGCTGTCGCGCAAGCGCAGGTGGCGGTGCCCGACATGGGCAAACTGACCGCCACCGGCGGCGTCAGCACCGTGGAAGGCGCCGGCGGCGGCGGCCTGGTTCCGTGGGCGCTGATCAGCGGCTACGGCACGCGCGACAGCTGGGGCGCCAATGCCCACTACACCAGGGTCGCCACCCAGGATTATTCGCTCGACACCTACGGCGTGGCGGTCGGTATCGCCGACCGGGTGGAGCTGTCGCTGGCGACCCAGGAATTTCGCGGCAGCCTGGCGCCGCTGGACGCGCTGCGCCTGAAACAGGACATCGTCGGCATCAAAGTGAAAGTGGCCGGCGACGCCGTCTACGACCAGGACCGCTGGCTGCCGCAAATCGCCGTCGGCGCCATGGCCAAGCGCAACAAGGGCGTGGGCGGACTGGGCGCGCTCGGCGTCACCAGCGTCAAGCAATTGGGCGCGAAGGACGAAAATGGCGTCGATTATTATGTCGCCGCCACCAAGCTGTTGCTCGATCACAGCGTGCTGCTCAACGCCACCGTGCGCGCCACCCGCGCCAACCAGATGGGCTTGTTGGGCTTCGGCGGCGACAAGGGCGATGCCTATAAAGCCAAGCTGGAACTGTCGGCCGCCTATATGTTCACCCGCAAACTGGTGGCTGGCGCGGAATACCGCATGAAGCCGCGCAACCTCGGCGTTGACAACGAGAAAGCATACTACGACGCCTTCATTGCCTGGTTTCCAAGCAAAAACATCTCGGTGACGGCAGCCTATGCCGTGCTGGGCGATATCACGGTATTCAACCCGAAGAACCAGAAGGGCGCCTACGTCTCCGTCCAGGCTGGTTTTTAACCGGCCGTCAGGGCTTTTTGCAACAAGCGGTGCAATTCGCCGAATTCCGGCTCGCCGACGTAGCGTTTGAGAATTTCGCCGTCCTTGCCGATCACAAAAGTGGTCGGTGTGAGGGCGACGTCACCGAACGCTTTGGCGATCTCGCCGTTTGAATCGAGCGCGACCTTGAACGGCAGCTGGCGCGTCTGCGTGTAGTTCAGGACGTAGTTGGGCGGGTCATATTTCATCGCCACCGCCACAAACTCCAGGCCGCTTCCCTTGAATTTATTATAGGTCTCGACCATCTGCGGCATTTCCTTCACGCAGGTGGTGCAGGACGTCGCCCAGAAATTGACCATCACCACCTTGCCGCGCAAGCTGGCGCTGCTGACCTTGTTGCCGTCGAGGGTAATGAAGGTGACCTCGGGCGCTTTTACCTTGGTGGCGAAGGTGAAATATGCAAAGCCCAGCCCCGCCAGCAGCACCGCGGCGACGATGGCCGGTTTTAACCAGGGACGGGAAGGGGAGGCTGGGGTGGCGGTCATGGCGGAGTGGAAAGGCAGGGAAAAAACAGCAAAAAAAATCGGGAGACAGCGCTCCCGATTCTATCCTAATCGCCGCCGGCGAGATTTTTTATAAGGGCGTTTTGGCCGGTTGCATGGCGCGCAGTTCGTCCTCGCTGATGTACTCGAAAATTTTCACCACTTTTTGCACGCCGGAGACGCCGCGGGCGATGTCGGCCGCCAGTTGCCCCTCGCGCTGGGTGACGCGGCCCATCAGATACACCGTGCCGCGCTCGGTCACCACCTTGAACGAGGTGGCCGATATGGTCTTCATGTCGACCAGGCTGGCTTTTACCTTGGTGGTGATCAGGGCGTCGCTCGAGCGAGAAGTGTAGCTCGACGGGCCGGCCACTTCCAGTTCGTTCTCCACGCTTTGCACGCCTTCGATGGCGCGCACTTCGCGTTCGACGGTGGCCTTGGCATTCGCATCGGGCACTTCGCCGGTCAGCAGGACCTTGCGGTTGAACGCGGCGATGTTGACGTGGGCGTCCTGGCCGGCGATTTTCGGCACCCGCAGCTCGGCCTTGACGGTGATCGACTTGTCTTCCGTCTGCGCGCCCAGGGTGCGGCGGTCGGCGGTGGCGACGGCGCCCATCACGGCGCCGCCCACCACCATTTCAACGCAACCCGACAGGCTGGTCAGCAGGGCCAGGCAGGCAATCGCCTTCAAGGCAGGTCGGCCGGTATTCATCATTGCTCATCTCCTCCAAACAGGGCGACATCGATACCATCGCAAATACAGTGAATCGCCACCAGGTGCACTTCCTGGATGCGCGCGGTGCGGCTGTGCGGCACGCAGATGTGGACATCGGCGTCGGTCAACATTTTGCCCAATTCTCCGCCATCCTTGCCGGTCAGGGCGACCACGCGCATCTCGCGCTCGAGCGCCGCCTCGACCGCCGCCAGCACGTTGGCCGAATTACCAGAGGTGGACAGCGCCAATAAAATGTCGCCGGCCTGGCCGAACGCCTGCACCTGCTTCGAGAAGATTTCGCGGTAACTGTAATCGTTGCCGACGGCAGTGAGGATCGAGGTGTCGGTGGTCAGCGCCAGCGCCGGCAGCGGAAAGCGCTCGCGCTCGAAGCGGCCGACCAGCTCGGCGGCAAAGTGCTGGCAATCGGCGGCCGAACCGCCATTGCCGCAGGCAAGGATCTTGTTGCCGTTCGACAGAGCACCGAACATCAGGTCGATCGCTTCGGAAATCGGCTGAGTGAGAAGCGGCGCGGCCTTCAGCTTGAGGTCGGCGCTTTCCTGGAAATGGGCGAGGATGCGTTGAGTATTCATAGGGTCGGATTATAGTGCAGTGGCGAGGGCGGCGGCACAAGCGCTGAATCGCCTGGTTACAAAAGCGCTTCCCTTCGATTCACACTTCGATGGCATTCTGGATCCATTCGAGCTGGCCGGCGTCGATGGCGACGACGTCGATGCGGCATGCGGGAAGCGCGTCGAAGCGCTGCAGGTACGCTTCGCAGGCGTGCACGATGCGGCGCATTTTCAAGGGGCCGATGCTGGCCGCGGCGCCGCCGTGATCGGCGTCGGCCCGTTCGCGCACTTCGACGAACACCAGGGTGGCGCCGTCGCGCATGATCAGGTCGATCTCCCCGCCGGCACAGGCAAAATTGGCTTCCACCAGTGTCAGGCCATGGCGTTTCAAGTAGGCCAGCGCCGCCTGTTCGCCGGCGCGGCCTTGCTGCTGCCTGGGGCTCAGGCGTTTGCCCCACATGATGGCGCGCCTACCTGGTTGCCGGGCCGATCAGTGAAAAACCGCCGCCCTGGTAGATCGCCGCCCGCTGCACCCGGTTGAAACGCGCCGGACCTTTGCCGAAGTCGACCGTCAGGTTGCCGGTCACGCCATCGAGCGTAAAAGGCTGGCCCTGGCGCAGGCTGATTTCGCGGGCAATCCTGAAACTGTCGATGCCCAGTGCGTACAGGCGGTCCATGTCGAGCGCGGCGCCGGCGGCGGTGGCGCCGTTCCAGCGCGGGTAGACCATGGCGGCGGCGTGACCGGGCTGCACTTCCCACGGCAGATCGAGCATGCGGACGCCCACCAGGTCAGCGATCATGGTGGCCGGATCTGCGCCCGGATTGACCGACGAGGTGGCGTAGAACGGCAAATCGCTGCCGGCGGCGGCGCGCACCTGGGCGGCCTGACTCGGATCGAGCGCGCCAAAAATCAGCACCGGCGCGGCGGCATCGATCTGCCCGCGCAACTGGGCCAGCGCCGCTTCGCTCAGGTAGCCGTTGGTATCGGCCAGCACCAGCTGTTGCGAACTGTGGCCCAGCTGCTTCCAGCGCGCCGCAAAACTGTTGGCGATCCTTCTTTGCCAGGCGCTCGCACCTGTGATGATGATGGCCACGCCGCTGGGCTTCTCCTCGGCGGCCCATTCGGCCTCTTGTCTCGCCTCGTCCTCGATCGTCAGGCCGATGATCAGCATGTTGACGGGCAGCTCGCT